>NZ_DASSVG010000292.1:0-15000 GCF_035706265.1 Ramlibacter sp.
GACGCTCACCGACACCTTCCCGCAGGTGAAGGTGGTGGTCGACGCGCCGGTGCAGATGGAGCGCGAGGTCGCCGCGCTGCGCCAGCAGACCGGCGTGGCCTCGGCGCGCGACCTCGATGCGGTGCTCGGCGCGCTCGCCGCCACCTTGCCCCAAGGGCGCGTGCCGGCCTCGCTGTCCTACAGCAACGGCGAATTGCGCGCCGGCGGCCTGACGCTCTCGCCGGCGGAATTCGGCACCCTCGCCGCCAGCCTGAAGAACCTGGGCTACGTGGCCAGCGCCGACGGCAACACGATCGCGATCGCGGCGGAGGACACGCGATGAACATGCAGCCCTTGCGCCAGCGCTGGTCGGCGCTCGCCCCGCGCGAGCAGGCGCTGGTCGGCGCCGCGGCGGCCGTGGTGGCGCTGGCCCTGCTCTGGTGGATCGCGCTCGGCCCCGCCATCGGCACGCTGCGTGAGGCGGAAGCCCAGCACCGCGCGCTCGACGCGCAGCTGCAGCAGATGCGCCGCCTGCAGGCGCAGGCACAGGCCATGCAGTCGCAGCCGCGCCAGGGCCGCGACGAGGCCGTGCGGCAGCTCGAGGCCGCGATCCGCGACCACCTGGGGACGACGGCGCGCTACACCATCGCCGGCGAGCGCGTCACCGTCACCCTGCTGAACACGCCGCCCGAAGGGCTGGCGCGCTGGCTCACGCAGGTGCGCAGCAACGCCCGGGCGCTGCCCGGCGAGGCGAGGCTCGCGCACAACGCCTCCGGCGGCTGGGACGGCACGCTGGTGGTCACCCTGCCGGCGCGGTAGCCGCGTGGCGCGAGCGAAGCGTTCCGTCCGCGAAGTGCCCTGGGCCTGGGCCTGGGCCGGCGCCGCCCTGGGCCTGGTGCTGGCCGTGATCCTCTTCGCGCCGGCCCGCTGGCTCGCCGGCGCCGTCGAACGCCTGTCCGGCGAGCACGTGCTGCTGGCCGACGCCCGCGGCACGGTGTGGCAAGGCTCGGCCCGCGTGATCCTCACCGGCGGCCCGGGCAGCACCGACTCCGCCGCCCTGCCCGGGCGCGTGGCCTGGACGCTGCACCCGCGCTTCAACGGCGTGGCGGCGGCGCTACGCGCCGAATGCTGCACGCCGCAGCCGATTCCCGTGCGGGCGCGCTGGCGCTGGGGCGGCCTCGCGGTGGACGTGGGCGACGCCAGCTCGCAATGGCCCGCCAGCGTGACGGCGGGCCTGGGCACGCCCTGGAACACCTTGCAGTTCGAGGGCGATCTGCGGCTGGCCACGCAGGGCCTTTCAGTAGAATGGGTCGAGGGCCGTCCGGCGATCGCCGGGCGGGCCGAGCTGGTGGCGCTGCGCGTCACGTCGCGCCTGTCCACATTGAGGCCCATGGGCAGCTACCGCATCACCGTGCAAGGCGGCACGCCCGCCACCCTGCGGCTCGAGACCCTGGAGGGCAGCCTGCAGCTGTCCGGCACCGGGCAATGGGTGGGCGAGCGGCTGCATTTCCGGGGGGAAGCCAGCGCCGCGCCCGAGCGCGAGGCCGCGCTCTCCAACCTCCTGAACATCATCGGGCGGCGCAGCGGCGTCCGTTCGCTCATCTCGATCGGCTAGCAAGCCAGAAGCCTTAGTCATGAATTTCCGATCCGCCCTCGCCTCGATCGCAGCGGTGCTGCTGCTGTACAGCGCGCCCGGCGTGCTGTACGCGCAGCGCGCCAACGAGCCGGTCACGCTGAACTTCGTCAATGCCGATATCGAGGCGGTGGCGCGCACGATGGCCGCCATCACCGGGCGCAACATCGTGGTCGACCCGCGGGTGAAGGGCACGATGACGCTGTCCACCGAGCGGCCGGTGCCGCCGCAGGCCGCCTTCAACCAGTTCGTCGCGACGCTGCGGCTCTCGGGCTTCACGGTGGTGGAATCCGGCGGCCTGCTGAAGGTGGTGCCCGAGGCCGAGGCCAAGCTGCAGGGCGGCCAGGTGATCGTGGACGGCGGCATTGCCGGCAACCAGATCGTCACCCAGATCTTCCGCCTCAACTACGAGAGCGCCGGCAACCTGGTGCCGATCCTGCGGCCCCTGATCAGCCCCAACAACACGATCAACGTGAACCCCGGCAACAACTCGCTGGTGATCACGGACTACGCCGACAACCTGCAGCGCCTGGCCCGCATCATCGGCGCGCTGGACATCCCCAATTCCACCGACGTGGAAGTGATCAACCTGCAGCATGCGCTGGCGGTGGACCTCGCGCCGGTGGTGCAGCGGCTGGTGGATGCCTCCCCCGGCGGCGCGCCCGCCGCCGGCCAGGGGCAGGTCGACACGTCCGCGCGCACCACGGTCGTGGCGGAGCCGCGCAGCAACTCGCTGATCGTGCGGGCGGCCAACCCGGCGCGCCTGAACCTGGTGCGCTCGGTGGTCGCGCGGCTGGACGTGCCCGGCCCCGCCGGCGTGGGCGCGGCGGGCAACATCCACGTGGTCTACCTGCGCAACGCCGACGCGACCAAGCTGGCGCAGATCCTGCGCGCGGCCATCGCCAGCACCACGGGCACGGGCGCCGGCGTCAGCGCCGTGGCGGCCGCCGCCTCGCCGGCGACCCCGCCCAACGTGACCGCCGGCCTCACCGGCGCCGGTAGCGCCACGGGCACCAGCGCGGCCAACATCCCGATCACGCCCTCGGCCCAGCCCTCCACCGGCGGCCAGGTGCAGGCGGACCCGGCCACCAACTCGCTGATCATCACCGCGCCCGAGCCGCAGTACCGCCAGCTGCGCGCCGTGATCGACCAGCTCGATGGCCGGCGCGCCCAGGTGCTGGTGGAAAGCCTGATCGTCGAAGTGAACAACGACAAGGCGGCCGAGTTCGGCATCCAGTGGCAGAACATCCTCGGCAACGGCAACAGCAGCGTGATCGGCTTCCTGGGCAGCAACTTCAGCGCCTCGGTCGCCGGCCAGAACATCTTCAGCCTCGCCACCCAGAACGGCGGCACCTCGTTCGTTCCGCCGGCGACCGGCTTCAACATCGGGGTGGCGCGCAACATCGACGGCCGCATCGTGCTGAGCGCGCTGGCGCGCTTCTTCGAGCGCAGCGGTGACGCCAACGTGCTGTCCACGCCCAACCTGCTGACGCTGGACAACGAGGAGGCGAAGATCGTCGTCGGATCCAACGTGCCCTTCGTCACCGGCCAGTTCACCAACACCGGCGCCTCGGGCAACACGGTCAATCCGTTCCAGACCATCGAGCGCAAGGACGTGGGCCTCACGCTGCGCGTGAAGCCGCAGATCGCCGACAACGGCACGGTGCGCCTGACGATCTACCAGGAAACCTCCAGCGTCGACCAGAACACCCGCTCGGACCCGAACGGCCCCACCACCACCAAGCGCACGATCGAGACCAACGTGCTGGTGGACGACGGCCAGATCATTGTGATCGGCGGCCTGCTGCAGGACCAGTACGGCAACAACCAGGAAAAGGTGCCCGGGCTCGGCGACGTGCCCGTGCTGGGCAACCTGTTCCGCAGCGAGGCGCGCAGCCGCACCAAGAGCAACCTGATGGTGTTCCTGCGGCCCGTGGTGGTGCGCGACCAGACCGACAGCGACGCGCTCTCGCTCGATCGCTACGACCTGATGCGCACCAAGCAGCAGAACACGCAGCCCGCTCCGAGCGGATTGCTCAAGGGCGTGGAGGGCGCGCCCATCGTGCCCGAGCCGCTGAAGCCGGTGCCGCCGGGGCTCAGCCCCTGGTCGCCGCTCACGGCGCCGCCCGCCACCACCGCGCCCAGCGCGCGCTGAAGGCCTGTTGATGCGGTACCCCCTGCCCTACGCCTTCGCGCGCAGCCAGCAGCTGCTGCTGGAGGACGACGGCCACCAGTTCGTGCTGTGGCACGCGGGCCCGGCCCAGCCGGCGTGGACCGAGGTGCTGCGCAAGTACCCGGTGCGCAAGCTGGAACAGCTCGATGCGAACGAGCTCGCCCAGCGCATCAGCGCCGCCTACGCCCAGGGCGAATCGAGCGCCGCCACCGTGGTGAGCGAAGTGCAGAACGACGCCGACCTCACCCGCATGATGCAGGAGCTGCCCGCGGTGGAGGACCTGCTGGAGGCGAGCGACGACGCGCCGATCATCCGCATGCTCAACGCGCTGCTCACGCAGGCCGCGCGCGACGGCGCGAGCGACATCCACATCGAGCCCTACGAGCGGCACTCCTCGGTGCGCTTCCGCGTCGACGGCGCGCTGCGCGAGGTGGTGCAGCCCAATCGCGCGCTGCACGCCGCGCTGATCTCGCGCCTGAAGATCATGGCGGAACTGGACATCGCGGAGAAACGCCTGCCGCAGGACGGCCGCATCTCGCTGCGCATCGGCACGCGGGCGGTGGACGTGCGCGTCTCCACCATCCCCAGCGCGCACGGCGAGCGCGCCGTGCTGCGCTTGCTGGACAAGAGCGAGACGCGCATCAGCCTGGAATCCGTCGGCATGACGGGCGAGACGCTGCAGCGCTTCCTGCACCTGATCGAGCAGCCGCACGGGATCATCCTGGTGACCGGCCCCACCGGCTCGGGCAAGACCACCACGCTGTACGCGGCACTCAGCCGCCTGGACGCTTCCACCAGCAACATCATGACGGTGGAAGACCCGATCGAGTACGAGCTGCCCGGCATCGGCCAGACCCAGGTCAACCCCAAGATCGACCTCGATTTCGCCAAGGCCCTGCGCGCCATCCTGCGGCAGGACCCGGACGTGATCATGATCGGCGAGATCCGCGACTACGAGACGGCGCAGATCGCGATCCAGGCCTCGCTGACCGGCCACCTGGTGCTCGCCACCCTGCACACCAACGACGCGGCCAGTGCCGTGACGCGGCTGACCGACATGGGCGTCGAGCCCTTCCTCCTCAGCTCCTCGTTGCTGGGCGTGCTCGCGCAGCGGCTGGTGCGCAAGCTGTGCCCGCATTGCAAGCAGGATGGCACTGCGAAAGGCTGCCAGCACTGCGGCTACACGGGCTACCAGGGACGCACCGGCATCTTCGAGCTGATGACGGCCGACGACAGGATCCGCGCGCTGATCCATACGCGGGCGGGCGAAGCGGCGACGCGCGATGCGGCGCTCGCGAACGGCATGCGCCTGATGCGCCAGGATGGCGAACGGCTGATCCGCGAAGGGATCACCTCGCGCGAAGAAGTCCTGCGCGTCACGCGCGACTAGCGCACGCGTTCCGGCTCGTGTTTCGGCCCCGGTTCCTTCACCGGGTACTGCGGGCCGCGTTCCTTCTCGATCGGGGGCGGCTTGTCGTCCTGCTGCTGCGGCTTGGGCATGGGCGGGACCGGCTGGGGCTGCTGCGCCTGCTGCATCCCCGGCTTGCCGGAGCCCGTCGCCTTGCCGGAACCCCGCGGCTGGTCGGACGCGGTCGGCTTGTCGGAGGCCAGCGGCTTGAACTTCGCCTTGAACATCACCATGGCGGCCTCCTCAATCCGGCGTCTGCACGAAGTTCGTGTGGCCGCCCACGCCGGGCTGCTTCTTCTCTTCGTGCGTGGGCTGGTCGGGCACCAGCTCGCGCAGGTCCTCGTCCGCCTTCGGCTTCGGTTGCGGGATGCGGCCGCGCTCCGGTTGCGGATGCGCCAGCCCGTGGTCGATGGGGGTACGGTCTTCCGGCATCGCTTGTCCTTTCCGAGGCCATGGTGCGCGCGGAAGGCCACGGGCGGGCTAGGCAGCCTGCGCGGCCGTGCCTAGTCCGGGTGCGCCGGCGGTTGTCAGTGCCTGACTACACGGCGGCGGGGCAGCCGAGCTGGTCCGCCAGGTCCAGCAGGTCGCGGCTGTGCAGGTCGTTCCCCGGCCGCGCCGCCACGTCCTTGGGCTGGTCGCGGCCGAACTCGAAGGGCCGCTCGACATACGCGGTGCGCAGGCCGCAGGCGCGGGCGGCGGCCAGGTCGTCGTGGTGGGCGGCCACCAGCATCGCGCGCTCGGGCGGCACGTCGAACACGCTGGCCGCGCCGAGATAGGTGGCCGGGTCGGGCTTGTAGGCGTGGAACACCTCGGCCGAGAGGATGCAGTCCCAGGGCAGGCCGCCATGTCTGGCCATGCGCGCCAGCAGGCCCAGGTTGCCGTTGGACAAGGTGCAGCAGATGTATTTGCCCTTGAGCCGCCGCAGGCCTTCCACTGCGTCAGGCCAGGGGGCGAGCCGGTGCCACACGCGATTGAGTTGCGCGCGCGCCGCCTCGTCCAGGTGCGCCAGGCCGAAGTCCGGCAGGATGCGATCGAGGATCATGCGGTGCAGGTCGTCGATCCGCGTCCAGCCCAGTTCGCCCGAGCGCACCCGCGCCATCGCGGGCTGGTAGCCGGCGCGCCAGGCCCGCGCGAAAGCGGCACCGTCCACCTGCGGATGGTCGTGCGCCATCTCGCGCACGATCGAGCCGTGCCAGTCGACCACGGTGCCGAAGACGTCGAACAGGAGCACCTCGACGCGGTCCGCGTCGCTCCAGGGGGCGGGTGAAGCGGTCTGCATCGGCCCAGTGTAGGCGCGCCGGCACGGGAACCAAAGTGTGCCGGCCGGGCTCCATCGCGCAGGCGCACAGCCGGGAGAACACCATGGGTGCAACATCCAGAGCGAGGTGGGCGTTCGCGCTCTCCGTCGTCGTTCTTGCCGCCGCCGGCGCGGTGGCGTACGCGCTCACCGCGGGTCGCTACGCCACCTACGAGATCCGCTCGCGCGACCCGGTCTCGGGCCTGCTGCCCGGTGCGCCGGTGGAGTTCCACGGCGTCGAGGTCGGCCAGGTGCGCGAGGTGCAACTCGCCGGCCCGCGCAGCGTGCGCGTGCTGCTTTCGGTGCGCAAGGAAGCCCCGGTCAGCACGGCCACCGTGGCCACGGTCACCGGGCGCGGCCTCGCCAGCCGCGGCTTCACGGGCTATGTCTACGTGAGCCTGGAGGACGGCGCCGGGCCGGGCGGCCCCCTTGCCGTGCCCAAGGACGGCGGCCATCCCGTGATCGCCAGCGCGCCCGCACAGACGACGAGCCTCGACACCTCCTTCGGCGAACTCAACGCCAGCGTGCAGCGCGTGACCGCCACGCTGGAGGGCCTGCTGGACCAGCGCACCGTCGCCTCGCTGAAGCAATCGATCGCCAGCCTGGAGCAGGTCACGCGCACGCTGGCCGCCAACAACCAGCGCATCGAGACCTTCCTCGCCAACGCGGAGCGGGCCAGCGTGCGCATGCAGCCGCTGCTGCAGCAGAGCGACGCCGTGCTGCAGTCCCTGCAGAAGCGCATCCTGCCCGAGGCGCAGCAGACGCTGGTGCGCCTCGACGAGCTCTCCGGCGCGGCGCGCGAGCGCATGGGCTCCATCCTGGACCACACGGAACGCGCCAGCACGCAGCTCGAGCCGCTGCTGCAATCGGGCAACGAGACGGTGCGCGCGCTGCAACTGCAGCTGCTGCCCGAGGCCCAGCGTACATTGGCGCGCATGGAGCACCTCTCGAACACCCTGGACGACACCGCGCTGCGCATCCGCCGCAATCCCTCGGTGCTGTGGCGCGGCGCCCGCCCCGAGCCGGCCGGCCCGGGCGAGGCGCAATGACGCGGCGCCTGCGGCGCACGTTGCTGCAGCTGGGCGCGGCGGCGCTGCTGGCCGGCTGCGCGCTGCCCGTTCCCGAGCCGCAGGTCACCACCTCGCTGATCGACCAGCTGCCGGCCGACCTGCCGCACGCGGCGCGCGCGCCGCTCACGCTGCTGGTGCTCACGCCGCAGGCGCGGCCGGCCTACGACACGCCGCGCATGGCCTACAGCCTGCGGCCGCACCACATCGCGTACTACAGCCGCAACGAATGGGCGGAGTCGCCGCCGCAGATGCTGCAGCCGCTGCTGGTGCGCGCCCTGGCGGCGAGTGGCCGCTTCGAGGCGGTGCTGGTGCCGCCCCTTTCCGGTGCGTACACGCAGTCGCTGCAGGTCGAAGTGCTGGAACTGTTGCAGGATTTCGACCGCCAGCCGCCGGTGCTGCGGCTGGTGCTGCACGCGCAGGTGACCGACTTGGCGCGCCGCACGGTGGCCGCGCGCCAGTTCGAGGTGGAGAGGCCGATGGCCGAAGCTTCGCCCGCGGGCGGGGTGCGCGCGGCCAACGAGGCGATGGCGCAGGTATTGCGCGAGCTGGCCGCGTTCGTGCTGGAACAGGCGCGCTGACGGCGTGGAGAGCGCCTACGCCCCGAGCCGCCGCGGGGCGTCGGAATCGGCGAGCTGCGCGTCGGTGAGGCGGTAGCCCACGTCGCGCACGGTCTCGATCGTGCCCACGTCCAGCTTCTGGCGCAGGTGGTGGATGTCCACGTGCAAGGCGGTGAGGCCCGGGGGCGCGCCCTCGCCTGCGTCCTTCAGCAGCCCGCCCGCGGGCACGGTCTGGGGCCAGGAGCGCGCGAGGCACAGCAGGATGTCGAACTCCGCGCGCGTGAGCGCCACCAAGCGGCCGCGGTAATGGCAGGCGCGTTGCACCGGATCGAGCGCGAACTGCTGCGGGCCGGCCAGCGCGCGGCGGCGGAAGACCGCGTGCACCAGCTCCTGCAGCTCGCGCAGGTCGAAGGGCATGTGGACGAACTGGTCGGCGCCGGCATCGAGCAGGCGCACGCGGGCATCGAGGTCGTGCCGGCCGGTGATCGCCACCACCGGGGTCCGCGCATCGGGCGCGGGCGCAGGCGGATCCGCCTCCGTGCCGGCGCGCAGCCGCCGCAGCAGGGCCTCGCCTTCCCCCGTGCCGAGGCACAGGTCGACGAACACCAGGTCGAAGCGCTGCGCGCACAGGGCCTGCCACGCGGACCCGGCGCCCTGCCGCACCACGGCGGCCGCACCGAGCTTGAGCAGCATGCCCTGCAGGACGATCGCCGTGACGGCGTCGTCCTCCACGATCAGCACCTGTTTTCCGTCCAGCATTCGTGTTCTCGCTCGCGCGGCAGCGCCTGCTCCTGCAGCGAACTAAAGACCAGTATAGGTGCCGGTTCCTTGCAGCCCGCCATCGCCCGGCGGGCGCCGTCAGGCTCCGGGAAGCATCTTGCGCAGGGTGTCGTCTTTCAGCGCCACGTGGTGGCGCAGTGCCGCGGCGGAATGCAGCGCGATGATCGCCGCGAATGCGTATCCGAGCCAGCGGTGCACGTCGATGAGGGCCTGGAACAGGTGCTCGTTGACCGCGATCAGGTCGGGCGCGTTGAACCAGGAAAAGACCGGCGTGGGATAGCCGCCCGCGGAAGACATCAGCCAACCCGTCACCGGCAGCGCGAACATCAAGGCATAGAGCCACATATGGACGAAGAGAGCGCTCACCTGCTCCCATTCCGCCAGCCCATCAACAAAACGGGGCAACGCATTCGTCAGGCGCCAGGCCAGGCGCGCCACCACCGCCGCCAGCGCGATCATGCCCAAGGCCTTGTGGGCGAGGATCAGGGTGATCTTCTCGCGGTCGTACCCGACATCGGGGAGCCGCACCATGTAGATGCCCAGCACCACCAGGCCGAGCAGCAGCGCCGCCATCGACCAGTGCAGGACGATGGCGATCCAGCCGTAGCGGTGTTCGGTGTTGGCGAGCGCAGGACCGCCCATGGCGCGCAGTATGGGCCTGCGGCCGGGAAACAGGCCCCGGGCCTTGTGCAGCCCGGGGCCAACCACCATCCCCAAGGTGGAGGAGACAACTTGCACAGGCCGCGTGCCCTCGGCCTGTGCATTCCATGTAGCAGTTTCCGGGCCAGCCTGGCCTACCAGCCGATCGCCTTGGGCAGCCAGGTCGCGATGGACGGGAACAGGAACACCAGCACGATCCCGAGCAGCTGCAGGCCCACGAAGGGGACGATGCCGGTGTAGATGTGCCGCGTGGTGATTTCCGGCGGCGCCACCCCGCGCAGGAAGAACAGCGCCCAGCCGAAGGGCGGCGTGAGGAAGGAGGACTGCAGGTTCACCGTGATCAGCATGGCGAGCCACACCATGTCCACGCCCGCCGCGGCGAAGATCGGCAGGAACAGCGGCACGGCGATGTAGCTGATCTCGATCCACTCGATGAAGAAGCCGAGGACGAAGATCAGCGCCATCAGGAACCAGACCGCCGTGCTGGTGCCCCCTGGCAGCAGCTTGAACAGGTCCTCGATCAGCAGCTCGCCCTGCAGGCCGCGGAAGGCGAGGCTGAACACCTGCGAGCAGATCAGGATGAACAGCACCATCGCGGAGGTGCGCAGGGTGCTTCGCATCACCTCGCGCAGCACCTGCATGGTCAGGCGCCGGGCCGCGGCCACCACGACGATGGAACCCAGCGCGCCCATCGAAGCCGCTTCGGTCGGCGCCGCGACGCCGGCGATGATGGAACCGAGCACCGCCAGCACCAGCGCGAGCGGCGGCAGGGCCACCTTGAACACGCGTGCCCACAGCTCGCGGCGCGCCAGCGCCTCGCGCTCGGTGCGCGGCACCGGCGGCATCGTGCCGGGACGCACCAGGCCGTTGAACACGATCCACAGGATATAGAGGCCCGCCAGCAGCAGGCCGGGCATCACCGCGGCCGCGAACAGGGTGCCGACCGAGAGCTGCATGATGTCGGACAGCAGGATCAGCACCAGGCTGGGCGGGATGATCTGCCCCAGCGTGCCCGAGGCGCAGATGGCGCCGCAGGAGATGCCGGGGTCGTAGCCGCGGCGCAGCAGCGTCGGCAGCGTGAGCAGGCCCAGCGTGATGACGGTGGCACCGACGATGCCGGTGGTGGCGCCCATCAGCACGCCCACCAGGATGATGCCCAGCGCCATGCCGCCCTGCAGGCCGCCGGCGAGGTGGCCGATCACGTCCAGCAGGTCTTCGGCCAGGCGGGACTTCTCCAGCATCACGCCCATGAACACGAACAGCGGGATCGCCAGCCACTGGTAGTTGGAGACCACGCCGTAGATGCGCGCCGGCAGCAGGTTGAACAGCGACTCGCCGAAGCCCAGGAAGCCGAAGAAGAAGCCGCTCGCGGCCAGCGTGATGCCCACCGGCACGCCGAGCATCAGCAGGCCGAAGAAGCCGATCAGCAGGCTGATCGCCAGCAGTTCGTTGCCGCTCATGCCGCCCTCTTCCAGCGCAGGAAGGCGCGGATGCCCTGCGCCGCCGCCTGCAGGCCGAACAGCGCGAAGCCGGCGGGGATCAGCGCCTTGAGCAGCCAGCGGTGGGTGAGCCCGCCGGGATCGGACGAGATCTCGTCGACGGCATACGACTGCGCCACGAAGTGCACCGAGTAGCGGATCACCAGCACCGCGAAGGCCATCGCCAGCAGCGCCGAGAACAGGTCCACCAGGGCCTGCGTGCGCGGCGAATACTTCGCATAGAAGATGTCGACGCGCACGTGGTCGCCCTTCTGCAGGGCGTAGGTCATGCCGGCCAGCACCAGCGGCGACAGCAGGTGCCATTCGAGCTCCTGCGCCCACACCGAGCCGATGCTGAAGGCGTAGCGCAGCAGCACGTCCACCGCCATCAGCACCACGACGGCGAGCGTGAGCCACGCGCAGGCGCGCCCCACTGCGTCGAGGGCGCGGTCGATGGCGCCTGCGAAGCCCTCGGCTGCGGCGCCGCTGTCGGGAAGGGCGAGCGGCGCGCCTTCGACGTAGCGGGTCATGGCCTCAGGCCGCCAGGATCTTGTTGTGGTACGGGCCTTCGCTGTAGCCGGCCCAGGCCTCGTACTTGCGCTTGTACGCCATGTACGAGTCGTGCACCTTCTTCGTCAGCGGGTCCTTGGCGGCGGATTCGGCCAGCACCTGGTTCGTGACCTCGTGCAGGCGCTTGACCACCTCGTCGGGCAGCGGCCGGGCGATCACGCCCTGGTTCTTCACCAGGTCCTCCATGGCCTCCGCATTGGTGCGCTGGCACCAGGCCTCGCTGATCACGTTGCAGGCCGCGGCGGCGTTCTCGACCACGGCATGCAGGTCCCGCGGCAGCTTGTCCCAGGCCGCCTTGTTGATCAACAGCTCGGAGACGGTGGCCGTCTCGTGCCAGCCGGTGGTGTAGTAGTACTTGGCGGCCTTGTGCAGGCCCAGCTTGCGGTCCTGGAAAGGCCCCACGAATTCGGCGGCGTCGATCACGCCGCGCTCGAGCGCCGGGAAGATCTCGCCGCCGGGCAGCAGCTTCACGTCCACGCCCAGCGCCGCATAGACGCGGCCGGCCAGGCCCGGGATGCGCATCTTCAGGCCCTTGAGGTCGTTGGCGTTGCGGATCTCCTTCTTGAACCAGCCCGTCATCTGCACGCCGGTGTTGCCGCAGGGCATGGCCACCATGCCGAAGGGCGCATACACCTCGTTCCAGAGCTGCTGGCCGCCGCCGTCGTACAGCCAGCCGTTCATGCCCTGGAAGTTCAGGCCGAAGGGCACGGCGCAGAAGTACTGGGCCGCGAAGGTCTTGCCGGTCCAGAAATAGCTGTTGGCGTGGTTCATCTCCACCGTGCCGGCGCGCACGGCGTCGAAGCCCTCCAGCGCGGGGATCAGCTCGCCCGCGCCGTAGACCTGGATGCGCAGGCGTCCGCCGGACATGGCGTTGATGCGCGCGGCGAGGTCCGTGGCGCTGCCCGGCCCTTCCATATAGAAGGGCGAGCCCTTGCCGTAGGCGCTGGTCATCTTCCAGGAGAAGGTCTGCTGTGCCCGGGCCACCATCGGGAAGGCCAGGGCCGCGCCGGCGGCGGCGGTGGTGGAAGCTCGGGCCAGCAGGCTGCGTCGGGTGGATGTCATGGCTGCGTCGTCCTCCAGGAGGCGGCGAGCGCCGCCGGGCACCCCGTGCGCGATGCAGGGGGCTGCCGCACTATCCGGCGCGCGCGAACCTTCGTGCCATCGGGAAAACGCGAGGCCCTTCCCCACTCCGGTGGAAGGGCCTCAGGCCGCGTGCTTCGGCCTGTGCGGGGAAGCCAGCTTGACGGGCGCCGCGCCCGGCGTCAGAAGGTGCTCCACTCCCCCTTGGCCGCATGCGCGCGGGCCGGCACGGCGGTGGCGAAGGACGGCGTCGCCACCACGGCGGGCTTGAACGCGATCGCACCGGGCGCCGTGCGCGCCGGCGCCGGCACGGCACTCACCGCATCGGGCGCACGCGGGACGGCCTGCGCGTCGCCGGCGCCGAGGCGGAAGCGCGAGACCATGTCCAGCAGCGCGGCCGCCTGTTCCTTCATCGATTCGGTGGCGCCCGTCGCCTCTTCCACCAGCGAGGCGTTCTGCTGCACCACCTGGTCCATCTGGGTGACGGCGGTATTGACCTGCTCGATGCCGGAGCTCTGTTCGTGGCTGGCCGCGGCGATCTCGCCGATCAGGTCGGCCACCTTCTTGACCGAGACCACGATGTCGTCCATGGTGCGCCCGGCCGCCTCCACCTGGCGCGAGCCGGCCTCCACCTGCTCCACCGAGCCGCCGATCAGCGTCTTGATTTCCTTGGCGGCCGCGGCACTGCGCTGCGCGAGCGTCCGCACCTCGGCGGCGACGACGGCGAAGCCGCGCCCCTGCTCGCCCGCGCGCGCCGCCTCCACCGCGGCATTGAGCGCCAGGATGTTGGTCTGGAAGGCGATGCCGTCGATCACGCCGATGATCTCGGAGACCTTGCGCGAGGAGCCGGAGATGCCGGTCATGGTCTGCACCACCTCGCCCACCGCCTCGCCGCCGCGCCGCGCCACCTCCGAGGCCGCGATGGCGAGCTGGCTCGCCTGGCGCGCGTGGTCGGCGTTCTGCGTCACGCTGGTGGTGAGCTCCTCCATCGAGCTGGCGGTTTCCTCCAGCGTGCTGGCCTGCTCCTCGGTGCGCTGCGAGAGGTCCACGTTGCCCTGGGCGATCTGGGTGCTGGTGTCGGCGACCAGGTGGGCGCCCGCCACGACCTCGCCGACCAGGCGGCGCAGGTTCGCCGTCATCCCGCCGAGGGACTGCAGCAGCTGGCCGAGCTCGTCGCGGCGGCCGGTGTGCACCTCGAAGCGCAGGTCGCCGTCGGCCACGCGCTTGGCGGCCGCCACCGCTTCGCCGATCGGCACCGTGATCGAGCGGCCCACCAGCCACCCGAGCGTCGCGCCGAGCACGGCGCAGAGCAGTCCGGCACCCACCAGCAGTTGCAGGCCCGCGTCGTAGATCGCGCCGGAGTCGCGCACTTCGTCCTTGGTGTCGTCTTCCAGCACGTCCACCAGCTTGTCCAGCCGCTGGCTGTAGTCCGCTTCCCCGGGGGCGATGCGGTTCAGGAGCAGGTCGCGCGCCTCGTCCAGCCGGTCCGCCGCGGCGAGTTGCAGGAAGGCCGTCTCCAGGTCGGCATGCTTCTTCTGCGCCTCCTGCACGGCGGCCAGCGCGCCCTGGCCGGCAACATTGAGCTCCACCTGGGCCAGCCTGGCCTGCAGGCGCTCGCTCTCGGCGCGCATGGCCCGCACGGCGTCCAGTTCCGCCTTGCGGCCTTCCGCCGGCACCAGGAAGAAGGCGCGCATGTGCTTGGCCCCGCCTTCGAGGTGCGCGTGCCACTCGCCGGCGTAGACCAGCCCGGGAGCGTGCTGGGTGCCGACGTCCTGGACGTTCCGGTTGAGGGCCCACAGGCTGCGCACGCCGACGGCGGCCATCGCCAGGGTCAGGAGGGCCAACAGGCCGAAGGCGAGACCGAGCTTCAGCGAGACCCGCAGGTTCTGGAACATTTCCGCAACTCCTCCGTAGATGGAGCGAGGATGCGGAATGCAACTTTTTGTTAGTTGACCGCGGTCAAGAGCCGCCCGCCGGCCCGGACGGGCGGCGCACGGCAAGGCGCGAAAGGCGCAGGGTGCGGCGGCGCCGTTGTCGATCCGCCGCGATGCCGGCCGAAAGCACTGCATCGCGCGCCGCGAGTACTACTTCCGCACCGCGATTTGCAGGGCACTTCAAGGCCCGTTGGTGCCGATTTGCCCCACCCCATGGTGGGGAACTTCCCCACCCTTGGGGCCGCATTTTTTCCCCACAACGTAGACGAATGCAAACACGTTCGGTTCGCACTCTAGTTCCATGGACTTAAACCGCGTCCCCCGCGCGGTCGGCACGTTCGCTGCGTTACAGGTGCTTGCAGGGACATCAAAGGTGTTGCA
>NZ_DASSVG010000293.1:0-3809 GCF_035706265.1 Ramlibacter sp.
CCATCCGCGTCTTGTCGCCCAGGATCGAGCCGCCGGAGACGCTGGAGGAAGGATCGATCGCCAGCACCGCCACGCGATGCCCCTGCGCGATCAGCGCCAGGCCGAGGGCCTCGATGAAGGTGCTCTTGCCCACGCCCGGCACGCCGCTGATGCCCAGGCGCAGGGAGTGGCCCGTGTGCGGCAGCAGTTCGGTGAGCAGCGCATCGGCCTGCCCGCGGTGGTCGGCGCGGGTCGATTCCAGCAGCGTGATCGCCTTGGCGATGGCGCGGCGCTGCTGCGGGCCGGGGCCGGCGAGAATGGAGGACTTCAGGTCCATGATTCCTGCTCCTCCCCCCTCCGGGGGGAGGTCGGGAGGGGGGCACGCAGGGCGCGCATTTCGGGGCTGGAGCGCCCCCACCCCCACCCTCCCCCAGCGGGGGAGGGAGACATGCAAACCGCGCTCACGACCGCGCCGTCGCCTGCTTGATCTGCTCCAGCACGTCCTTCGCGCTGGCGGGGATCGGGGTGCCGGGGCCGTAGATGCCCTTGACGCCGGCGTTGTACAGGTACTCGTAGTCCTGCTGCGGGATGACGCCGCCCACGAACACCACGATGTCGTCGGCGCCCTGCTTCTCCAGCTCCGCGATGATGGCCGGCACCAGGGTCTTGTGGCCGGCCGCCAGCGTGCTGATGCCCACCGCGTGCACGTCGTTCTCGATCGCCTGGCGCGCGCACTCCTCGGGCGTCTGGAACAGGGGCCCCATGTCGACGTCGAAGCCGAGGTCGGCGAAGGCGGTGGCGACCACCTTGGCGCCGCGGTCGTCGCCGTCCTGCCCCAGCTTGGCGATCATCACGCGCGGCCGCCGGCCCTCGGCCTCGGCGAAGCGGGCGATCTCGGACTTGAGGCTTTCCCACCCTTCGGCGGAGTCGTAGGCTGCTGCGTACACGCCGGTCACCTTTTGCGTATCGGCGCGATGGCGCCCGAAGACTTTCTCGAGCGCATCGCTCACCTCGCCCACCGTGGCGCGCAGGCGGATGGCCTGGATGCCCAGGTCCAGCAGGTTGCCCTGGCCGGTGCGCGCGGCCGTGGTCAGCGCCTCCAGCGCCGCATGCACCTTGCCCCCATCGCGGGTGGACCGGATCTGCTTGAGGCGCGCGATCTGCTGCTCGCGCACCTTGACATTGTCGACCTCGAGGATCTCGATCTGATCCTCCTTGGCCAGCTTGTACTTGTTGACGCCGACGATCACGTCCTTGCCGGCGTCGATGCGGGCCTGCTTCTCCGCCGCCGCGGCCTCGATCTTCAGCTTGGCCCAGCCCGAGTCCACGGCGCGCGTCATGCCGCCCATGGCCTCGACTTCCTCGATGATCTTCCAGGCCGCGTCGGCCATGTCCTGGGTCAGCTTCTCCATCATGTAGCTGCCGGCCCAGGGGTCGATCACGTTGGTGATGTGCGTCTCCTCCTGGATGATCAGCTGGGTGTTGCGGGCGATGCGGGCGCTGAACTCGGTGGGCAGCGCGATCGCCTCGTCGAAGCTGTTGGTGTGCAGCGACTGCGTGCCGCCGAACACCGCGGCCATCGCCTCGATGGCGGTGCGCACGATGTTGTTGTACGGGTCCTGCTCGGTGAGCGACCAGCCGGAGGTCTGGCAGTGCGTGCGCAGCATCAGGCTCTTGGGGTTCTTCGCGCCGAAGCCCTGCATGATGCGGCACCACAGCAGGCGCGCCGCGCGCATCTTGGCGATCTCGAGATAGAAGTTCATCCCGATCGCCCAGAAGAAGGACAGGCGCCCGGCGAACTCGTCGACGTCCAGGCCCTTGGCCAGTGCCGTCTTCACGTACTCCTTGCCGTCCGCCAGCGTGAAGGCGAGTTCCAGCGCCTGGTTGGCCCCCGCCTCCTGCATGTGGTAGCCGGAGATCGAGATCGAGTTGAACTTCGGCATGTTGCGCGCCGTGTACTCGATGATGTCGCCCACGATCCGCATCGAGGGCTCCGGCGGGTAGATGTAGGTGTTGCGGACCATGAACTCCTTGAGGATGTCGTTCTGGATGGTTCCGCTCAACTTGTCCTGGGAGACGCCCTGCTCCTCCGCCGCCACCACGTAGCCGGCCAGCACCGGCAGCACGGCGCCGTTCATGGTCATGGAGACCGAGACCTTGTCCAGCGGGATGCCGTCGAACAGGGTCTTCATGTCCTCCACCGAGTCCACCGCCACGCCGGCCTTGCCGACGTCGCCCACCACGCGCGGATGGTCGCTGTCGTAGCCGCGATGGGTGGCGAGGTCGAAGGCCACGCTCACGCCCTGGCCGCCGGCCGCGAGGCCCTTGCGGTAGAAGGCGTTCGACTCCTCCGCGGTGGAGAAGCCGGCGTACTGGCGGATCGTCCAGGGCCGCGCCGCATACATGGTGGCCTGCGGCCCGCGCAGGAAGGGCGCGAAGCCGGGCAGCGTGTCGGCGTGCGCGAGCCCCTGCAGGTCCTGCGCGGTGTACAGCGGCTTGACGGCGATGCCGTCGGGCGTGATCCAGTTGAGCGCCTCGACGTTGCCGCCGGGGGCGGACCTGGCGGCGGCTTTCTTCCACTCCTCCAGGGAGACGGGCTTGAATTCGGGCTGGGCGGGGGTCATCGGATGGTCCTGTGGGGCCGTGGCTTTTTCACACGGTCGGGGGATCTTACATGATTCATAATTATTGATAAGGAATTTTTTGCGACCTAGAATCCGGCGCATGACTGCCGCCGCCCTCGCCCCCCGCGCCCTCTACGAGGAGGTGGCGGAGCTGTTGCGCCAGCGCATTTTCCGCCGCGAACTGGAGCCCGGAAGCTGGATCGACGAGGTGAAGCTGGCGCAGGAATACGGCATCAGCCGCACGCCGCTGCGCGAGGCGCTGAAGGTGCTGGCCGCCGAAGGCCTGGTGACGATGAAGGTGCGCCGCGGCGCCTACGTCACCGAAGTGTCGGAGCGCGACCTCGACGAGGTCTACCACCTGCTCGCGCTGCTGGAGAGCGACGCGGCGGCCGTGGTGGCCGAGCGCGCCACCGACGCCGAGCGCAAGGAGCTGCAGAAGCTGCACCGCGAGCTCGAAGGCGCCCTGGACAACCGCGAGCGCTTCTTCGCGCTCAACGAGCGCTTCCACATGCGCCTGCTGGAGCTGGCCAACAACCGCTGGCGCAACCAGATGGTGGCCGACCTGCGCAAGGTGATGAAGCTGCACCGCCACAACTCGCTGCTGAAGTCGGGCCGCATCGAGGAATCGCTGGCGGAGCATCGCGCCGTGATGGAAGCGATCGAGCAACGCGACCCCGAGGCCGCTCGCGAGCGGATGCAGCGGCATTTCAGGAGCGGGCTGGAGGCGGCGGCTTAGGCCGGCCGGGCCACCGGCTCCACGCTCGCGATCATCTCCACCAGCGCGTCGCAGCGCGCGCGCAGTTCCGCCAGTTCGCCCTCGTGCGCGACCTGCTCCACCTCCAGGCTGGCGCGGCTCGCGTCCTTGAAGCCGTACATGGCCAGGCTGCCGGCCAGCTTGTGGGCCGTGACGCGCACCGTCTCGCGCTCGCCCTCGCGCGCCGCGTCCACCAGGGTCTGGGCCAGCTTGCGGCGCGAGGACAGGAATTCGGGCATCAGGTGCATCAGCCCCGGTTCGACCCACACCCGGCCCGGCGGCGCCGCCGGCGGGGCGACGCCTTCGCCGCCGAGCGACAACGGCACCGGCGAAGACACCGCGTGCACCACCGACGGATCTTCGCGCCGCAGCACGGCCAGCACTTCCTCGCGCGAGGCGGGCTTGGCGAGGTACAGGTCGAAGCCGGCCTCCACGCAGGCCTTGCGGGTGGC
>NZ_DASSVG010000294.1:0-4176 GCF_035706265.1 Ramlibacter sp.
TCGCTGTCCGTCAGCAGCACCGAGGGCGAGGTGGGGCCGTGTTCGGCCTGGCCCAGCAGGTCCACCGCCACCAATTCGCCGTCGACTGAGTCGTCGGCGATCACCAGCGTTTCGGTGGGGCCGGCGAACAGGTCGATGCCGACGCGCCCGAACAGCTGGCGCTTGGCTTCGGCGACGAACATGTTGCCGGGGCCGACCAGCATGTCGACCGGCTTCAGCCGCGAGGTGCCGACAGCCATCGCGACGACGGCCTGCACGCCGCCCAGCACCAGGATCTCGTCGGCGCCCGCCAGGTGCATCGCCGTGACGATGGCCGGATGCGGTGCGCCCTGGAACGGCGGCGCGGTGGCGACGATGCGCTTCACGCCGGCCACCTTGGCCGTGAGGGCGCTCATGTGGGCCGAGGCGATCATGGGGTATTTGCCGCCGGGCACGTAGCAGCCCACCGCGTTCACCGGGATGTGGCGATGGCCCAGGAACACGCCCGGGCGGGTCTCCACTTCCACGTCGCGCATGGAGTCGCGCTGGACCTGCGCGAAGTTGCGGATCTGCGCCTGCGCGAAGCGGATGTCCTCCAGTTCGCGCGCCGACAAGCTCTTCATGGCCTGCTCGATCTGCGCCTGCGACAGCCGGAAGTCCTCCGGGTCCCAGTTATCGAAATTACGGCTGTACTCGCGCACCGCCTCATCGCCGCGCTGCTCGATGTCGCGGATGATGCCCTCCACTGTGGCGCGCACCTTGGCGTCGTCTGCGTTTCGGGCCTGCACATCGCGGCCGCGCTTGAGGTATCTGATCATGTCCTTGGTCTTCGTTGACGTGTTTTTGCATTCGTATGCAGGCCATCAGTGTCTCCGACTTGCATTCGTATGCAACTCAGGGTTTACCCCCGCATGGCGTCGCTCTGCCAAGACCAGGCAATGGGAATTCACCGCGCAACAGGTCGTCAAGGGTGAGGCGGTTTACGGGGTCGCGGAGTTCTGGCGCGATCTGTTCGAGGAGATCCGCAACATGCCCGGCGCGGACGAACAGGCGCTCAATCCGGTGTTCCGGCTGGTCTACGAGAAGACAGCCGCGGCGATTTCGACGATTCTCACGGCCGGTGCTTCGACGCGGATGCAGACGAAGTCCTCCGCCGGACTTCGTAAGCACCTTGGCAGTTGAAGGTGAGGAGAACTCTCCGGACACGCGACGGGTCCGATTACAGCCGCGACCCTGTTCGGCTGATTTTTCTGTCCGGGATAGGGAGGTGGGGTAGTTCGTTGGGTAATCGGACCGATGGCCTCAGAACCCGCATCCACACTGGCGGTGTGGAGGACGCCCTCTCCCGGCAACGCACCGCTGCGCTCGGTTTACGCCGGGATCGAACGAAGCCTGCCGCCCCGCTCAGGGCGCGACCACCTGCGCGTGCGCCAGCCGCAGACACTCGGAAAACAGCTTCGCTGCCCGCGACGGCTCGGGTGAGCGCCGCATGATGCTCACGAAGCGGCAGCGGTAGCGGAAGCGGCGCGGCTGCACCGCGCGCATGTGGCCCTCGCGCTCGAAAGCCGCTGCGTAGTGGTCCGGCAGGAACCCCAGGTAACGGCCGGACAGCACCAGGGTCGCGATCGCCTCCTGGTCGAAGCCCGTGGCCGCCCGCGACAACTGCGCCCGGTGGCTCAGTTCCATGTTGGGCGAGTGGTACCCCAGGCCAGCGAAGGCATGCTGGCGCAGCTTGGTCCAGGTCAGATCGGACGCCCGCCGCTCGAACAGCGGGTGGCCGGCACCGCAGTACAGCAGCATCGTCTCGTCGAACAGATCCTGGTACGCCAGGCTGCGCGAGCTGCGGTGCGCCGGGATGACACCGATGTGGAGGCTGCCGTCCAGGACGCCGCGCTCGATGACGGGCATGGGAGCGACATGCACGCTGAGACTCACCTCCGGCGCGGCTTCGTGGAAGCCGGCCACGGCCTCGGCGATGTGCGACGCCGGGTTGGTGGCCGTCTTGTCGAACAACGCCACTTCGAGCTGGCCGCCCATGCGCAGGTGGATGTCGTCGACGCTGGAGCGGAAGGCGTCCAGCGAGGCCAGCAGGCGTTGCGTCTCCTCGTAGACCCGCTGCCCCTCGGGCGTGACGGCGAAGCCCGCGCGCCCGCGCCGGCACAGCACCAGCCCGAGCCGCGTCTCCAGGTCCTTCAGGTGGCGGCTGACGGTGGAGGTGCCGATGTTCAGTTCCAGTTCGGCCGCCGACAGACCGCCGCACTCCACCACGGTCTTGAACACGCGCAGCAGGCGCAGGTCCATGTCGCTCAGCTGCCCGAGCAGGGCGCGGCCGCGCGGACGGCTGGAAACTTTCATGAATTGGCAAGTGAGCGGTGATACTCGTTCATTCTTGCACGGCAACCGCCGGCCCACCATGGCGCCCATGACGACGACCACCACCAACGAGCCGGCGCCCAGCGCCACCCGCGTGCGCACCGATGCCGCCTGGCTGGAGGCGCACTGGATGCCCTTCACGGGCAATCGCCAATTCAAGGCCGACCCGCGCATCATCGTGGAGGCCAAGGGGGCGTACTACACCGACCACGAAGGCCGCAAGATCTTCGACGGCCTGTCCGGGCTGTGGTGCTCCGGCCTGGGCCACGGCCGGCCCGAGATCACCGAGGCGGTGAGCCGCCAGGTGGCCAAGCTCGACTACGCGCCGGCGTTCCAGCATGGCCACCCCGGATCGTTCGAGCTGGCCAACAGGATCAAGGAACTCACGCCGGCCGGACTGGACTACGTCTTCTTCACCGGCTCGGGCTCGGAGGCCGCCGACAC
The DNA here is from genome assembly GCF_035706265.1 of Ramlibacter sp. Classification (GTDB taxonomy): domain Bacteria; phylum Pseudomonadota; class Gammaproteobacteria; order Burkholderiales; family Burkholderiaceae_C; genus Ramlibacter. Next base: position 2,797 of record NZ_DASSVG010000294.1, read on the forward strand.
CTCGCTGAAGATTGCACGCGCCTACTGGCGTGCCCGGGGGCAGGCCTCCAAGACGCGCCTGATCGGGCGCGAGAAGGGCTACCACGGCGTCAACTTCGGCGGCATCTCGGTGGGCGGCATGGTCGGCAACCGCAAGACCTTCGGCCAGGCCGTCGAAGCGGACCACCTGCCGCACACGCTGCTGGCCTCGAACGCCTTCTCGCGCGGCGTGCCGGCGGAAGGTGGCGAGGCGCTCGCCGATCGCCTGCTGGACCTGATCGCCCTGCACGATGCCTCCAACATCGCCGCCGTCATCGTCGAGCCGTTCTCCGGCTCCGCCGGCGTCGTGGTGCCGCCCGCCGGTTACCTGCGGCGGCTGCGCGAAATCTGCACGGCGCACGACATCCTGCTGATCTTCGACGAGGTCATCACCGGGTTCGGCCGCTGCGGCGCGATGACCGGCTCCGACGCGTTCGGCGTGGTGCCCGACATCATGAACGTCGCCAAGCAGGTCACCAACGGCGCGCAGCCGCTGGGCGCGGTGATCGCGCGCAGGGAGATCCACGACGCGTTCATGGCAACGGGCGGGCCGGACTACATGCTCGAATTCCCGCACGGCTACACCTATTCCGCGCACCCGGTGGCCTGCGCGGCGGGCGTCGCGGCCCTCGAGGTGCTGCATCGCGAACGCCTGGTGGAGCGCGTCCAGGAACTCGCGCCGTACTTCGAGCAGGCCGTGCACGGCCTGAAGGGCTACAAGCACGTCGCGGATATCCGCAACATCGGCCTGGCGGCGGGCATCACGCTCGCGTCGCTGCCGGGCGAGCCGGCGCGCCGGCCCTTCGACGTGGCCATGGCGTGCTGGAAGAAGGGCTTCTACGTGCGCTACGGCGGCGACACCATCCAGCTCGCGCCGCCCTTCATCGTGGAGAAGGCGGAGATCGATCGGCTGGTCAACGCCCTCGGCGAGGCCCTCACCGAAACGGCCTGACGCGGCAGGCGCCTTTCAGGCGCCGGCCAGCGTAGCCTCCCGCTGCGCCACGGCGGTTTGCCGCCCCAGCACGCCGTCGGCGATGCGCCGCGCGGTGTTGAGCGAATCGGTGAGACCGAGGTGGCCGTGCCCGGTGGCGAGCCACAGGCCCGCATGGCCGGGCGCGGCGCCGACCACCGGCACCGAGTCGGGCATGCAGGGGCGGTGCCCCATCCAGGTGTGCGCCTGCAGGTCGCACAGCGCCGGGAAGCTCTCGCGGGCGACGCGCGCGAGCGCAGCGGCGCGGCGCTCGTCCGGGGGCGCGGCCAGGCCGGCGATCTCCACCGTGCCGCCGGCGCGCAAGCCGTCCTCCATCGGCGCGAGGAAGATCTTGCGGTCGGCCAGCACCACCGTGCGCGAGATGACGTTGC
>NZ_DASSVG010000295.1:0-3861 GCF_035706265.1 Ramlibacter sp.
ATCAGTTAGGAGTGAACGAAGAAATGCATGATCCTGGACGGTGGCGCCGGCGCGAGCTGGTTGCCTTGCTGGGTGCCTCTCTCGCATCCGCACCCACCCTGGCGCAATTCCGCGTCGAAGTCACCGGCGTGGGCCTCACCCAGCTGCCCATCGCGATCGTGCCGTTCCGCGGCGAGGCGGGCCTGCCGCAGAAGATCGCCTCCATCATCCAGGCCGACCTGGAGCGCAGCGGCCAGTTCCGCGGCATCGATCCGGCCGGCAGCCCCGAGCTGGACGAGACCAGCCGCCCCGACCTGAGCCCCTGGCGCCAGAAGACGGCCGATTCGCTGGCCGTGGGCAGCGTCACGCGGCTGGCGGACGGCCGCTACGACGTGCGCTACCGCCTGTGGGACGTGGTGAAGGGCGAGGACCGGGGCGGCCAGAGCTTCGTCGTGCCCGCGCTCGACCTGCGGCTGGCGGCCCACCACATCGCCGACGCCATCTACGAGAAGCTCACCGGCGAGAAGGGCATCTTCTCCACCCGCATCGCCTACGTCACCAAGGCCGGCACGCGCTACAACCTGTGGGTGGCCGACGCCGACGGCGAGAACGCGCAATCGGCGCTCGCGAGCCCCGAGCCGATCATCTCGCCGGCCTGGTCGGCCAGCGGCACGCAGCTGGCCTACGTGTCGTTCGAGTCGCGCAAGCCGGTGGTCTACGTGCACGAGATCGCCTCCGGCAAGCGGCGGCTGATCGCCAACTTCCGCGGCTCCAACAGCGCGCCGGCCTGGGCGCCCGACGGCCGCACGCTGGCGGTGACGCTCACGCGCGAAGGCGGCTCGCAGATCTACACGATTCCCGCCGGCGGCGGCGAGCCGCGCCGCATCACGCAGTCCGGCAGCATCGACACCGAGCCGATCTACTCGGGGGACGGCCGCAGCATCTATTTCGTCAGCGATCGCGGCGGCTCGCCGCAGATCTATCGCATGTCCGCCACAGGCGGCGACGCGCAGCGGGTCACCTTTACAGGGACTTACAACATTTCGCCGGCCCTCAGCCCCGACGGAAAATGGCTGGCCTACATTTCCCGCATCAGCGGCGCCTTCAAGCTGCAGGTGATGGAGCTTGCCACCGGCAACGTGCAGTCGGTCACCGAGACCACGGCCGACGAGAGCCCGAGCTTCGCCCCCAACGGCCGGCTGATCATCTATGCCACCCGCCAGGGCGGGGCCGAAGCCTTGATGACCACCACCCTCGACGGCAAGATCAAGGCCCGGCTGCCGGGCCGGGGCGGCGACATCCGCGAGCCCGACTGGGGCCCGTTCCGCCGCTGACACCATTCATGAACGACCAGGAGGTTTATCCAATGATCAAGCGTGTGTTCCTTGCCCTTGCCTGCGCTGCGGCGCTGGCGGGCTGCGCCAGCGGCGTCAAGCTCGACGACGTGCCGGTGGAGGACAAGCAGAGCACCGCAGTCACCCCGGCGCCCGGCACCGGCACGGCGCCTTCGGGTGCCGACACCTCGCGCGTCGCGCCGGTGGACGCGACGCCCGGCGCGGCGGACATCGCCGGTCCCAGGGGCGTGGCTCGCATCATCTACTTCGATTACGACAGCAACGTGATCAAGCCGGAGTTCCAGCGCCTGATCGAGCAGCACGCGCAGTTCCTGAAGGCCAACGGCGCCCGGCACGTGGTGATCGAGGGCCATACCGACGAGCGCGGCGGCCGCGAGTACAACCTGGCCCTGGGCCAGCGCCGCTCCGAAGCCGTGCGCCGCGCGCTCGAGCTGCTGGGCGTGAAGGACTCGCAGGTCGAAGCCGTGAGCTTCGGCGAGGAGAAGCCCGCGGTTCCGGGCAGCGATGAAACCGCCTGGGCGCAGAACCGGCGCGCCGAGATCGCCTACCGATGATGAGCATCCAACGTTCCGTGCTGGCCGCCGCCCTGGCGGCCGCTTCGCTGTTCACCGCCTCGGCCAACGCCGCGCTGTTCGAGGACGACGAGGCCCGCCGCGCGATCATCGACCTGCGCCAGCGCGTCGAGCAGCAGCGCCAGGCCGCCGACACCGCGCAGCAGCAGCTGACCGAAGCGCTCCAGCGCGCCAACGACGAGAACGCGAGCCTGCGCCGCGCGCTGCTGGAACTGCAGAACCAGATCGAGGCCCTGCGCACCGATCTCGCCCGCCTGCGCGGCAGCGACGAGCAGCTGGCGCGCGACCTGGCCGAGGTGCAGCGCCGCCAGAAGGACATCGCCGCCGGCGTCGACGAGCGCCTGCGCAAGTTCGAGCCGGTGCAGGTGACGGTGGACGGCCGCGAATTCAGCGCCGATCCGGCCGAACAGCGCGAGTTCGAGGCGGCGCTGGCCGCCTTCCGCAAGGGCGACTTCCTGGCCGCGCAGACCGCGTTCTCCGAGTTCCTGCGCAAGTACCCCTCGAGCGGCTACCGTCCGAGCGCGCTGTTCTGGGTCGGCAACGCCCAGTACGCCAACCGCGACTACAAGGGCGCTATCGCGAACTTCCGCGCCCTGCTGCAGCAGGCGCCGGACCATCCACGCGCGCCCGAGGCGGTGCTGTCGATCGCCAACTGCCAGATCGAGCTGAAGGAAAACGCCAACGCGCGCCGCACGCTCGACGAACTGGTCAAGGCCTACCCGCAGTCCGAAGCGGCCGTGGCCGCGCGCGAACGGCTGGCGCGCCTGCGCTGAAGCCGGCCCCGGGCGCATGACGCACCTGGACGAAGCGGCGGACCTGCAGCGGCGCTTCGGCGGCCTCGAACGGCTCTATGGCATGGAAGGCGCGGCGGCGATCCGCCGCGCCCACGTCGCCGTGGTCGGCATCGGCGGCGTCGGCTCCTGGGCCGCCGAGGCCCTGGCCCGCAGCGGCGTCGGCGCGCTGACGCTGGTCGACCTGGACCACGTTGCCGAATCCAACATCAACCGCCAGATCCACGCGCTGGAAAGCACGCTCGGCCAGGCCAAGGTGTTGGCCATGCGCGAGCGCATCGCGCAGATCCATCCGCGCTGCACGGTGCATGCGGTGGAGGAGTTCGTCGAGCCGGAGAACTGGCCGCAGCTGCTGCCCGAGGGCGTGGACGCGGTGATCGATGCCTGCGACGAGCTCAAGGCCAAGACGGCGATGGCGGTGTGGGCGCGCGAGCGCAAGGCGCTGTTCGTCTCCTGCGGCGCCGCCGGCGGCAAGCGCCTGGCGCACAAGGTCGACGTGGACGACCTCGCCGCCACCACGCACGACCCGCTGCTCGCGCAGATGCGCTACCGGCTGCGCAAGTTCCACGGCGCGCCGAAGGAAGGCAAGCGCATCGGTGTTCCCTGCGTGTTCAGCCGCGAGGCCGTGGCCCCGCCAGACCCCTCGTGCGCGATCGAAGGCGACGGCTCGCTCAACTGCCACGGCTACGGCTCGGTGGTCAGCGTGACCGCGACCTTCGGCCAATGTGCGGCAGGCTGGGTACTCGATCGCCTCGCCACCCGGAAAACCCCGAAGAGCTTGCTATAATCGCGGACTTTGCTGCTGTGCAATGCAGCGGCAAGCAGGTCGGGACGTTAGCTCAGTTGGTAGAGCAGCGGACTTTTAATCCGTTGGTCGCAGGTTCGAATCCTGCACGTCCTACCAAGCTACACAAGGACATGGCGCTACTGAATCAGTAGCGCCATTTTTCATGGTGACAGTCTGGTGACAGATTCGTGCCCAGCGCTACTGCCAGAGCAGTCCCCCCTTCCCACCGCACCCGCGACACCGCAATGGCACCACACGGTACCAGTGCGGCCGCAAGCTCGACAGGGCGAGGACCTGCGCCTGGATTGGCTTGCCTTGGCTTGTGAAGTTCAGTCGGCCGATTGCCGCGGCGCGTGTTCCAAGGTTACTTCAACTAT
>NZ_DASSVG010000296.1:0-5672 GCF_035706265.1 Ramlibacter sp.
AGCCCGCTCGCCGGCGGCCTCCTGAGCGGCAAGTACGGCCGCGAGCAGCAGGGCGAGCAAGGCAGCCGCCGCACGAGCTTCGACTTCCCGCCGGTGAACAAGGAGCGCGCCTGGGACATCATCGACGTGATGCGTGACATCGCACAGGCGCGCGGCGTCACCGTGGCCCAGGTCGCTCTGGCCTGGCTGCTGCACCAGCCGCAGGTCACGACCGTGATCATCGGCGCCAAGCGGCCCGAGCAACTGGCCGACAACATCCGCGCGACCGAGCTGCGGCTGGAGGCGTCGGAGCTGGAACGCCTGGATGCCGTCAGCGCGCTGGCGAAGGAATATCCGGGCTGGATGCTGGAGCGGTTGGGGGAGGTGCGGAACCGGCAGTTGCGGGAAGCGCGGCGCTGAGGGCCGGCGCGTTCATTCCCGTCGCGCCCTGTCATTCCCGCGCAGGCGGGAATCCAGTCGGTGATGGAGCGGGCGATGGGAATCGAACCCACGTCTTGAGCTTGGGAAGCTCAGGTCCTGCCATTGAACGACGCCCGCGGTTCGGTCCGGGATTGTAGCGCGACGCCGCCGCCCGACGTGGACAGCCAGGCTCGGCTTGCTACGGCGCTTGCGGACCTTGCCGCGCAGCGTCGAACTGGTACTGCTCATGGCACGCCGTGCACTTCTGCAAGACGGCAGAGATCTGGGCCAGGGTGCGCTTCGACTGCCCGCCTCCCCCCGCCTCCGCGGCGATGGCATCGAAATCTCCGTGCACCCCAAATGCAAGCTTCTTGAACTCCAACGGCAGCTTGCCCATCAGCGACACCGGCGCGTCGTGGCCTTTCTGCGTTCCCAGCTCGCGAGCGACCTGGGCGACCGCTTGCATGTCGTCGCGCGTCAGGGCGTCCGTCATGCGCTGCAGCCCCACGAGGAACCCGCGCATCTCGCGCAGCACGAACGCGCGCTCGCCCGGTTCCAGCAGGACCGCGGTGCGTCCGTCCGCGCCCGCGGCCGTCGATCCTGCGACGATGAACTTGTAGGCCATCGCTGCGATCACGAGCAGCAGGACGACGATGACGATCCGATACAGCCGTTCTTTTCCAGCGTAGGTCATTCGATCTCCTTCGGAATGGCCTGGACGCGTGCGGACTTGCGGACACGGGCACGGACCAGGATGGCAAGCAACAGCGCGAAAGCGCCACTCCACAGCGTCGATGCGATCACGAACAGCCGCAGCGGATCGGACACGCCAACGCCCCCGAGCACCCGCGCGAGGGCTGCCGCGCCGACCAGTACGGTGGCCGCCAGGCGCAAGCGGTCACGCGAGGGGTCCTCGCCGGCCTTGAGCGTCCACGTCATCGCCATCACGTTGAGGGTGAGCGTGCCCAGAGCACCCACCGTGATCAAGTGCAGCGCGGCGGTCTGGTAGCGCCCCACCGCAAGTGCGGCGCCGTACGCGAGCAGGCCGAGCGCGAGCCACCCGTAGCCGGCGGCGAGGCAGAGAAGGTCCGGCCGGCCTTGCAGCGCCCACAGGCGCCAGCGCCAGAGGCGCACCAGCGCGAGCACGCCGGAGATCGCCGTCGCCGCGCCGGCCGATAGCGCGAAAGGCCGCCATCCTGCGAACGGCGAGGCTGCAATGGCGATCCCCATGGCGATGATGAGCCCGCCCTCGATCTGCGGTTGCACGCGCGCAGCGAGATCGCTGCCTTGCCGATAGAACTGGCCGGCCAGCGCCGGCGCGAGGATGCGGCCGCCCATGAACAGCAGCAGCATGGCGAAGAGCAGGACCGCCATGGCGAGGATCGCGTGTTCGGCGGCGGCGAAGCCGGCCTGGCGCGCAAGCTGGAACGCGATGCCGCAGGCACAGATCGCCGCCAGCACCACGGGCAGCGCCTCGTTGCGCCACTTCTTCGCGGCCGCCAGCAGCCGCGGCGCCAGCAGCGCCGCGAGCAGGCCTGAGAACGCGATGTTGGCGCCCGCCGCCGCCAGGCTGGCGGGAGCGAACAGGAACGTTGCGCGTGCCAGCACCCACAGCCCGGTCAGCAGCGCGAGCCGCGCCAGGGAGATGCGACCGAGCTGGTTGCCCACGACCACCGCCAGCGCGAAGCCGAACAGCATCTCGTGCGCGTGCCCGGTGGTAGAGGCGAGCGCGGGAAAGGCCTCCGTGCGCGCGAGCATCGCGTGGACGGAGGCCGGCAAGGCGACGATCGCATAGACCGTCGCCATGGGGAAGAACACGAGGTTGGCCGCGACGAGCCGCCGCGGCTGCGGGCCGCGGTCAGGGCCCGCCGGCCCGTGCCGTGGGAGACGTTCCGGGTCACTCATTGCGTTTCGGCTGCGTCCGCGTGCGCGCTGTCCATGCGGCTTTGCTGCAAGCTGGTGAGACCACGAAAGAGAGGATACGTCGGACGCGAAGCGGCCTCGCACCGACAGTAGCACCATCGCAAGACCCGCAGCGCCAGCCGGGAAAACCCTCCGCCGCTGCGTCGCGTTGCGCGCTTCCTCGCCGTTAAACTGCCCCGCAACCACCGGCGCCCCAAGCCGCCCGAAGCAACAACAAAGCACTCGAGGCCTCCCGATGGATCTGTCAGAGCAGGCTTTGCACGGCCTGATCGAGCTCGTGTACGACGCGGCGGAACACCCGCATCGCTGGCGCGCCGTGTACGAGCGGTTGCAGCAGGTGCTGCCGGTGAAGTCGATCCACATGCTGGCCCTCGACAAGCGCAATGGCACCCTGTCGTACAGCGACGGCGCCAACCTTCCCGTCGAAGGCGAACTGGCCTACATGCAGCGCTACCAGGCCATGGATCCGCGCCTGCCGATGGTGCTGGCCAAGCCCGCGCTCACGTGGACGCACTTCCCGCAGGACCTGCCGCCGGACATGCAGTCACTGCCGCTGTACCGGGATTTCCTCGTGCCCTACGACCGCGCCTTCGGCAGCGCCTGCGTGCTGGCGGACACGCCGGAAGCGAGCGTGGTCTTCACCACCCTGAGCGGCGCCGCGGAAGGCCCGCTGCCCGCGCCGGCCCTCGCCTTCCTCGATCGCCTGCTGCCGCACCTGGCGCGCGCCTGCCGCATCAGCCTGCGCAGCTTCGTCTATTCCACCCAGGCGCTCGTGGGGCACCTGCTGGTGAACCGGCTGCGCCAGCCCGTCATCCTCGCGGGCACGGGCGGCGAGGTGGTGCACATGAACCCGGCGGCGCAGCAACTCCTGCGCTCGGTGGACCTGGTGCAGGTGGCACAGGGCCGTCTGCGCCTGCCCGAGCCGCACCAGCAGGAGCTGCTGCGGCGCTGCGCCGAGCTCGAGCAGGACCTGAAGGCCGCCGGCCGGCGGGCGCAGCACCTGGAGGAGGCCGATTTCCGCTCGTTGCGCATCACCGCGCCCGGACGCGAGGATGCGCTCTACGCCTTCTACTCCCTGCTCTCGCCGCAGGGCGCGATGGGCGCCTTCGGGCTGCGCCCGGTGGTGATGCTGCTGTTCTACCACCCGGCGTCGGCACCCGCGACGGACGCCAACCTGCTGCACGCCGTGTTCGGCCTCACGCCGGCGGAGGCGCGCATCGCCACCCTGCTCGCCGACGGCATGAGCCTGAAGCAGATCGCCGACCTGCAGGGCACGCAGCACGATACGGTGCGCAAGCAGCTGCGTTCCATCTACGAGAAGACGTCCACCAACCGCCAGCCCGAACTGGTGCGCCTGCTGCTGCACCTGCCGCACCGCGCCGTCCGTCAGTGACGCGCTGAAACAAAATGAGTCGTGGACCCGCCGGGAGCGGGGCGGGGCCGGCACTGCTCGCTCATTTCGAGGAGGAAAACCGGCTCTTTCCCCAAATGGGGAATGGCCGCGGGACTCCGATTTCGGGATGCTCCGGCGCGTGCCTGTTTCACCTGTTTCTAAATGAACGGGCCACCCGACCGCCTCTCTCCCGAGGCCGGAAGTTCTCATCACCCAACCTCCTCGAGCATGAAGTTCAATGCATTAGTGAAGACGACGGCCGCCAGCGCGGTGGCCCTGCTGATCGCGGGCTGCGGCGGCGGAAGCGACGACGCCGACACTCCGCCGGCAGGCGATCCGCCGGTCGCGAGCCTGCAGGTGTCCGGCACCGCGGCCACCGGCCTGGCGCTCGCCAGCGCGGACGTGCAGGTCAAGTGCGCATCAGGCACCGCCACCACCACCACGGACGCGAGCGGCGCCTACACCGTCACCCTGGAGGGCGGCGAGCTGCCCTGCATGATCCGCGTGGAGGGCACGGCCGGCGGCGTCGAAGTGACGCTGCACTCCGTCACCGAAGCCGGCAGCGCCGATGCGGCCACTAACCAGACCAGCGCGGTCGCGAACGTCACGCCGCTGACGGAGATCGTCGTGGCGCAGCTCACCGGGGGAATGCCCGGCGACGCCTTCACCGCGTTCAGCGGTGCGAGCGCCGGCGCGATCACGAGCGAGAACCTGAGTACCGCGATCACCGCGGTTCTGAACGCGCTGAAGGACGCGAGCGGCATCGACTTCGCCGCCATCGGCGACCCGTTCAAGGCGCCGCTGGAGGCGGCCACCGCCAGCGCGCCCGCCCAGGGCAACGACTACGACAAGCTGCTGGACCAGCTCGGCGGCCAGGTGGCCCCGGAAGCGCTGCCGCAGCTGGTGACGCAGGTCGCCACGGCCGCCGCCAGCGGCAGCAGCGAAGGCCTGCAGGACGCGATGGTGGCGGTGGGCGGCGGCAGCCTGCCGAACTGCCCCAAGGTGCTGAGCGGCAAGTACCGCTTCCTGGAGTACTTCGGCTCGAGCTACGTGCGCACGCTGAACTTCAAGACGATGACGGCGGCGCGCCCCGACGGCACCACGGTCCCGATCACGGTGGATGCGGCCAAGCCGTGCGAATTCGCCACGTTGGCCGAGGTGAACGGCAACGAAGTGAAGTTCGACGTCGCCATGGGTGCGGCCGGCGTGGGCGCGGCCCGGATCCAGAACATCACGGCCGGCCGCAACAACATCGCCTGGGTGTTCCCCGAGCAGCCGCACACGGTGTCGGAGCTGGTCGGGGCCTGGACCTTCCATCAGGGCGGCTTCATCCCGGGCGAAGGTCTCGTGCACTGGCCGGGCAAGCTCGACGTCACCGCCGACGGCAAGACCTCCGTGTGCGATTACGAGTTCAACGCCGGCACTTCCTCCACCTGCACGCCCGACCCCGAGGCGAACCTCACCGTCAAGGCGCGCACCGACGGCGGCTTCGACCTGATGGAGAGCAGCCTCACCGTCGCCAATGCGTGGGGCTACCGCGCGCCCAACGGGTCGCTGACGCTGTTCGGCACCACCAACGCGGCCGGCTCCAACGAGCCGGGCGTGGAACAGACGGTGCTGGTGCTGTTCAAGCCGCAAGTCCAGCAGCTGCCGGCCGTGGGCTCGGTCACGAACTACTGGGACGTGAGCATCCTGCGCACGCCCGGCTCGGCCCCCGGCGACAACAACGCCACCCTGGTGGCCGACAGCAACACCATCACGGCGGTGGACAGCGCGACTTCCAGCGTCTCGCGCGAGCGCGCGAGCGACGGCCGCAAGGACACGTTCACATACAACGCGCCGCTCGACGGCCTGCGCCATCGCGCGCAGGTTCCCGGGATGCTGGGGGTGTACCTGTTCCCGCTGCCGGGTCTCAACGTGGCGCTCGCGGTGAACTCGGCCGCGGCCTCGACGCACC
>NZ_DASSVG010000297.1:0-7255 GCF_035706265.1 Ramlibacter sp.
AGTACCTGCAGGCCGGCCTGGTCGACGAGATGCACCTGGCGATCTCGCCGACCGTGCTCGGGCGCGGCGAGGCGCTGCTGGCCGGGATCGATCTATTGGCGCTCGGGTTGCGGTGCACGCGGCATGTGGGCACCGAGAACGCGCTGCATGTCGTGTTGAGCCGGTAGGTCTTGCGGTCCACGCGGCGGAAGGCGCGGGGTAGGCTGGTGCTGAGCGTCTTGCGGGGCGCCAGCCCCGGAAGACCGAAGCCCAGCGCTGCGCTGCGCTCGCGCATCGCTGGGCTTCGCGCGCGCCTTGCGGCGCGGCTCAGCGCCAGCCTACGAGACAGCCAGCGCCTTCTTTCCCAACCTCAGAACCGCATCCCCACCGCCAGCCGGTACACGTTCGGGTTGACCTTCGCTTCGATGGTCTGGCCGGTGCTGAGCGTGGCCTTGGTCTTCAGGAAGGACTTCGCGTACTGCGCATCGACGAACCAGCGGTCGTTGATGTTGAACGTGACGCCCAGGCCGGGCGTCAGGCCGAAGCGCGAATCGACATCGAGCTGGGTGTTGCCGCCCGGCGGGTTCGCGGGGTTCACGCCGTTCAGGGCCGCCGAGCCGCGCTCGCCGTAGCTGTAGGCGTAAGTCAGGCCCAGCATCACGTAGGGCCGCCAGCGGCTCGTGGGCTCCAGGAAGCGGTATTGCGCGAACACCGTGATCGGCAGCACGCGCACCGTCGCGATCTCGCCGACGCCGGCGATGGCGCCGTCGCCGCGGATGCTCTGCTTGAAGCCGGCGCCGATCGGCACTTCCCACGAGATGTTGTCGGTGATCATGCGGCCGATGAAGAGCGTCGGCTGCGTGTCCGATCCGACGTCGATCTTGGTGCCGGGCGCGGATGGCGCGCCCAGGTTGCCGCTGGAGACGTCGGGCGCGATGCGCGTCACGCCGATGCCGCCGAACCAGGTGCCGGCGGCCTGCGCGTGCGCGCCGGCGGCGGCCAGCGCCATCGCGCCGGCGGCGAGGAATTTCTTCTTGTCCATCGTTGTTCTCCTTTCAGCGGCGGATCAGAGCCAGCCCGCGCGTGCCAGCGCGCGGTTCACCGAGGCGGCCAGCAGCTGGTGGCCGAACGGGGTGGGGTGCAGCGGGTCGGCGAAGGCCCAGGTGCGCCACCAGCCGGGCGCCAGACCCGCGGGCGGGGCGGCGTCGAGCGCCGCGGAGGTGCAGGCGGCCCCGGAGTTCACGCCGAGGGCGTCGACGCACGCCATCCCGGTAACGTTGGTCAGGGCGAAGGACTCGGGATTGCCGATCTCCTCGTTGATGTCGGCGAAGAAGGGGACGATCGCCACGCGGCCGTCGCTGCCGACGCGCGCGGCCAGTTGCGTGTTGAAGGCCTGCAGCCATTGCCGCACCGTCGCCTGGAAGGTGGCGACCGCGGCCGCGCCGGCCGCGCCGCCGCCGTTGGCGTTGGACACGGCGGCGAATGCGGGCTGCAGCCCGGGGATCAACGTCACGTCCGGCATGTTCAGCACCGCGACGTGGGTGGCGCCGCGGTCGAGGACATTGACCTTGATCGCGTCGTAGTAGGTGTCGGCCAGCGCCTGCATGTAGAGGCCGGCGGCCAGCGCGGCGCCGTTGGTCTGCGGCAGCGTGGCCTGCAGCGTGGCGGGATCGAGCTCCTGCAGCAGGAAGTTCTGGTAGTTCTGCAGGCCCGCGGCGCCGGTGCCCGCACCGAGGAAGGCGGTGACGAGGTCCGCGGCGTCGTTGCCGCCGCCATCGACCAGCACGAGGTCTGTGGGCGCGTAGGTGCCGATCACCTCGCCCGCGCGCTGCAATTGCGCCGGGATGCTGGTCTGCGGCAGGTCGGGCGTGGCGTCGGAGTCGTGCAGGTGGATGCGGCCGCCGCCGACCGCGAAGTTGGTGCAACCGGGCGTGGGGTTCTCCACCACGTTGGTCGCGCTGGTGGCCACGAAGAAGGGGCAGAGGGCCGGCGCGTCGAAGTTGCGCTGGACGATCTCGGAGAAGACGGGGAAAGGATTGGCCGGGTCGGCCGAGTTCTGCACCGTGAAGCGGGCGCCGAAGGTGCCCGAGTCCGCCAGACTGTCGCCCGCGACCACCACGCGCGCTATGTCGGTCTTCGGACCGATGTCGTCACCGCCGCCGCATCCCGCCAGCAGCGCCACCGCGGCGACGAGGACGGCCAGCAGGGGGCGTCTTCCTTGTTGCATCATGAGTCTCCGAAAAAATAGAACGACCGTTCGATTCTGAAACGGCAAAGGATACCGGCAGCGCGCGGCGGCGCCCATGCGGGTTTGCGCGCGTTGTGTTCGGAAAGACAACAAGGGCGTCAGCGTGCGCGCAGCATGCGCCCCAGCGCCAGCATCGCAGGCAGCGTGATCGGGTCGTTGGCGGCGCTGCTGGCGACCGGATGCGATGCGAAGCGCGCCACCACCATGTCGGCCTTCGGGGCGACGTAAAGGCGCTGGCCGTGGATGCCGCGGCCCTCGAACGCGTCGAGCTCGTTATGCGAGACCCACCACTTGTTGCGGTAGGAGTAGCCTGGCAGCAGCGTATAGCCCGCCTTCGCGAACTTCGCCGGGTCGCTGCCGCGGCGGATGTCCGCCACCACGGCGGCGGGCACGAGCTGGCGGCCGTTCCAGTCGCCCTCGCGCAGCATCATCTGGCCGAAGCGCGCCAGGTCGCGCAGCGTGGCACTGAGCCCGCCGCCGCCCATGGGCACGCCCACCGGGTCGACCGAGAGGTAGCCATCCTGCTCGCAGCCGAGCGGCGCCCACAGTTGCTCGGACAGCATCTGCGCGAGCGGCACGCCGGTGGCGCGCTTCATGATCCACGCCATCAGCTCGGTGTTGACGGTCTTGTACGCGAAGGCTTCGCCGTGCCGGCCCTCGGGCTGCAGCGTCGGCAGGTACTCGTAGAAGCTGCGCGGGCCGGCATAACCTTCCGGACGCGGGCGCAGGCCGCCGGCGCGCGCGTAATCCCAGATCTGCGCCTTCGGGTCGGCGTAGAGCTCGGAGTAGGCCACGCCGATCTGCATGTCCATCAGCTGGCGCAGCGTGGCGTCGTCGTACGCCGTGCCGCGCATTTCGGGCAGCCAGTGCGGCACGCGCTGGTTCTCGTCCAGCACGCCTTCGTGCACCAGCGTCGCGGCGAGCGTGGCCGCATAGGACTTCGTGATGGAGAAGCACGCGTGCGGAACGTGCGGCTGCAGCGCGCCGAAATAGCGTTCGTAGATGCGCCGGCCGCGGTGGAGCACCAGGATGCCGTCGGTGTAGGTGTCGGCCAGCGACTCGTCCCAGCGGCGCTGGCGGCCATGCAGGTCGGTGAAGGCGAGGCGGTCGATCGCTTCGTCTTCCATGCTGCCTTCGGCGAACGCGCTGGCGGGGCCTTCGCCGCGCCAGACGTTGACGGTGGGCATGAGCTCGCGCATGTGCGAGAGGCTCCAGCGGATCTGCGGGAACTCGAGGAAGCGGTCGTCGGCGAAGCGGACCTGCCTGTCCGCCGGCGGCGGCGTGCCTTCCATCCAGCCCAGGCGGCGCGGATCGGATGCGTGGCCGTCCAGGTAGCGGACACCGTCGAATTCGAGAAAGCCTTCGGTCATGGAAGCTCCGGTGGATTGCCCTCGAAGGCATCCTGCAGCAGGTGCCGGAGGGCCGTGCGCTCGAGGGGGCGCGGGTTGGGATACTGGTTCTGCAGCGCGAGCGCGGCGCATGGCCTCGGGTGCGCCCTGGGCGTTGCAGGCCAGGGCAGGCCGCAGCACGGCGGGCGCAGCCGCGCCAGCGCGCCGGCGCCGAACACCACCCGCCCGGGCTGGCCGTTGTAGACGAAGCTTTTCATTCCGGCTTGCGCAGGGTGGCGGGATCGGTGCCGAGGCCGTCGTCGACGGGCACGTCCTCGGGCCGCAGTTCCAGGCCGGCGTCGCGCGCCAGCTCCTGCAGCAGGATGGCGAAATCGACCTGCTCGTGGCCGCGGCCCACCAGCCGCGCGATCGATTCGCGCGTGGCCGCGGCGGCCGGCATCGCCACCCCGTGCGCGCGGGCCGCGCCCATGCCGAGGTCCATGTCCTTCAGCAGCAGCCGGGGCGTGAAGGTCACCTGGTCGAAAGACAGATGCGTGAGCACCGGCGTCTTGTAGCGGGTGTACATGGAGCCGAGCACCGAATCGTTGATGCTCTCCAGGAACACGTGGCGCGGGATGCCGGCTTTCTCGGCCAGCACCGTGATCTCGCACAGGTTCTGGATCACCACGCCGAACATGGTGTTGTGGGCGATCTTCCAGATCCGCGCCAGCTCGCCCTCGCCCACCCACAGCGCCTTGCGGCCGAGCGCGCGCAGCCAGGGCTCGGCCTCGTCGTAGAGCGCCTTGGGGCCCGAAGCCACGATCAGCAGCTTGCCGGCCTTCGCCACCTTGGCGTTGCCGGAGACGGGGGCGCAGAGGTAGGCCACGCCCAGGTCTTCGAGCCGGGCGCGGATCTCGGCCGAGCCTTCCTGCGAGATCGAGGAGCTGTCGACCACGAGCCGCGGCTTCTTCGCGCCGGTGACGAGGCCGCCCTCGGCGAACAGGACTTCCTTCAGGTCGTCGGTGGTGGAGACCATCGTGAAGACGCACGCGCAGCCGGCCAGGTCGGTCTTCCGGTCGACCACTTCGGCGCCGTACGAGGCGAGAGCCTCGGCCTTGGCGCGCGTGCGGTTCCAGACACTGACGCCGTAGCCGGCCGCGAGCAGCCTTCTCGCCATCGCCTCGCCCATGCGCCCGAGGCCGATCCATCCGAGGGGGTTCGCCATGGCCGGCAGTGTCTTGCGCCGGCGCGGGTCTGGCAATCAGGGGAATGCTGTCACCCCGGAGACGGCCATCGCCACCGCGCAGGCGGGGGCCCGGAAAAGCGAAAGCGGCCAATGGCCGCTTTCCTTGGGAGCCCTGGGTCCCCGCCTGCGCGGGGACGACGGAGGTCAGTCGGCGCTGGCGCCCGACTCCTTCACCACCTTGCTCCACTTCGCCGTTTCGGCGCGGATGAACGCGGCGAACTGCTCGGGCTTTTCGCTGTAGGGCTCGGCGCCCTGCTCGGCCAGCTTCTTCTTCACGTCGGGCTGGGCCAGCACCTTCACCAGCGCGTCATTGAGCTTGGCGACGATGGGCGCCGGCGTGGCGGCGGGGGCCAGCATGCCGAACCAGGAAGTCGCTTCGTAGCCGGGCACGCCCGCTTCGGCGATCGTCGGCACGTTGGGCAGTTCGGGCGAGCGCTTGGCCGTGGTCACCGCCAGGGGCACCAGCTTGCCGGCGCGCACGTGCTGGATGGCCGACGGCATGTTGTCGAACATGATGTCGATCTGGCCGCCGATCAGGTCCGACACGGCGGGCGCGCTGCCCTTGTAGGGCACGTGCACCATGTCCACCTTGGCCAGGGCGTTGAACAGCTCGCCCGAGAGGTGGATCGAGCTGCCGGAGCCGGAGGAGCCGAAGTTCACCCGGCCCGGGTTGGCCTTGGCGTAGGCGATCAGTTCCTTGACGTTCTTGTACGGCTTGCTCGGATGCGCGACCAGCAGGTTGGGGACCATGGCCACGCGCGTCAGCGGCGCGAAGTCCTTGATCGGGTCGAAGGGCATCTTCTTGTACAGGCTCTGGTTGATGGCGTGCGTGCCGACCGTGCCCATGAACAGGGTGTAGCCGTCCGGCGCGGCCTTGGCGGCCAGCGCGCCGCCGATGTTGCCGCCGGCGCCGGCGCGGTTGTCGACGATCACCGGCTGGCCCAGTTCCTTGTGCAGGGCCTGGCCGATCACGCGGGCCAGGATGTCCGTGGTGCCGCCGGCCGCGAACGGCACGACGATGGTGATCGGCTTGGTCGGGAAGGCGGCCTGGGCCGCGGCGCCCAGCGGCGCGGCGGCGGTGGCGGCGAGGGCGAGGCTGGCCAGCACCAGCTGGCGGCGGGATGCGTGCATTTGCTTCATGGTTTCGTACTTCGGGAGAGGAATAGCGGAATCAGACGGGTGCGAGTCCGAGCGTGGTGCCGCCGCAGACGTACAGCACCTGGCCGGTGACGAAGCCGTTGTCCGGCGACAGGAAGAACAGCGCCGCGCGGGCCACGTCTTCCGGCGTGCCCATGCGCTTGACCACGATGCTGTCGAGAATGCGCTGGGTGCGTGGTGCACCCTCGGGGTTGCTCTTGCGGAACAGCTCGGTGGCGATCGGCCCGGGGGCGATCGCGTTGACGGTGATGCCGTCGCCGCCCAGTTCCATGGCCAGCGTGCGCGTCATGCCGACCAGGCCCGCCTTGGCGGCGGAATAGGCGATGCGCTCGGTCTTGCCCAGCGCCGCGCGCGAAGCCATGTTGACGACGCGGCCCTGGCCGCAGGCGCGCAGCGAGGGCAGGAAGGCCTGCGTGAGCAGCAGGGTCGCCTGCAGCGTGAGCGCGTTGACGTAGGCCAGGTCTTCGGCCGTCTGCGTGTCGGCAGTGCCCGGGCGGGTGGCGCCGGCGTTGTTGACGAGGGCGACGATGTCGTACTCGCGCGCCACCTGGGCGGCGCTGTCGCGCGTGGCCTGGGCTTGCGTGAGGTCGACCTGGAACGAGGCCAGCTTCGGGTGCTGCCACTGCGGCAGCTGGTAATCGAGGTTGACCACCGTGCGGCCCTGCGCGAGCAGGGCCTCGCAGATGGCGCGGCCGATGCCGGCGCTGCCGCCGGTGACGAGGGTTGCTTGGGGCTTGGACATTCAGCGAGTCGGGAAATGCGAGAGCTCCCTCTCCCGCTTGCGGGAGAGGGTTGGGGTGAGGGTGCCGGATCAGGCGCCGCGCCCCTCACCCCTGCCCTCTCCCCGGAGGGGAGAGGGAGTGAACACCGGGGAGTTACACCCGCTCGAGGATCACGGCGATGCCCTGCCCCACGCCGATGCACATCGTGCACAGCGCGTAGCGGCCGCCGCTCGCATGCAGCTGGTTCACCGCGGTGGTGGCGAGGCGCGCACCCGAGGCGCCCAGCGGATGGCCGAGGGCGATCGCACCGCCGTTGGGGTTCACGCGCGGGTCGTCGTCCTGCAGGCCCAGCATGCGCAGCACCGCGAGGCCCTGCGCCGCGAACGCTTCGTTCAGTTCGATCACGTCGATCTGCTCGAGTTTCAGGCCCGTGAGCGCCAGCACCTTCTGCGTCGCCGGCGCCGGGCCGATACCCATCACGCGCGGCGGGACGCCGGCCACGGCCATGCCGACCACGCGGGCGCGCGGCGTAAGGCCGTTCTTCGCGGCCGTGGCCTCGTCGGCCAGCAGCAGC
>NZ_DASSVG010000298.1:0-3958 GCF_035706265.1 Ramlibacter sp.
CTCGATGCCGCGCACCGCGACCACTGGACCTGGACCGACGTGCCGGCGCAGGGCAGCTGCACCGTGCAGGTGGCGTTCCGGCCGCAGCGGCGCGGGCTGCACCGCGTGCCGGCGCTGACGGCGGAGACGCGCTTTCCGCTCGGCACCTTCCGCGTCTGGACGGTGTGGCGCCCGGCGGCGCAGGTGCTGGTCTATCCGGCGCCCGAGCCGCATCCGCCGCCGCTGCCGGCCGGCGAGCCGCGCTCCGGCGGCGCCGCGCTCGCGCGGGTCCAGAACAGCGGCGAATTCGAAGGCGTGCGGGCCTACCGCCCCGGCGACCCGATGAAGCTGGTGGTGTGGAAGAAGGCCGCCAAGTCGCACGAGCTGGTGAGCCGCGACACCATGCAGGCGCAGCGGCTGGAGCTGTGGCTGGATGCCGCGCAGACCGGCCTGCTCGATCCCGAGGCGCGCCTGTCGCGCCTGGCGGCCTGGGTGCTGCAGGCCGACAAGCTGGGGCAGGACTATGGCCTGCGCCTGGCCGGCCAGCAGATCGCGCCCGGCGCGGGCGAGGCCCACAAGCGGCGCTGCCTGGAGGCGCTGGCGCTGTGCTGAATCCCGCCCTGCGCCTGGCCGCGCTGCCGCGCGACAGCCGCGACACCCTGTTCCTGCTGGCGGTGATCGGCTGGGTGGTGGTGCCGCACGTGAACTACCTGCCCTGGTGGTGCTCGGTGTTCGTCGCCGGCGTGCTGGTGTGGCGCGCGCGGCTGGCGGTGCAGGCGCGGCCGCTGCCGGGCCGCTGGTGGGTGGTGGCCCTGCTGCTCGGCTCGCTGGCGGGCACCTGGTTCACGCACCGCACGCTGCTCGGACGCGACGCCGGCGTGACGCTGATCGTGGCGCTGCTGGCGCTGAAGACCCTGGAACTGCGCGCACGGCGCGACGCCTTCGTGGTGTTCTTCCTGGGCTTCTTCACGATGCTCACCAACTTCTTCTTCTCGCAGTCCCTCCCGGTCGCCGCCGCGATGCTGGTGGGGCTGCTCGGGCTGCTGACGGCGCTGGTCAACGCCCACATGCCGGTGGGCCGGCCGCCGCTGGCGGAGGCCGCGCGCACGGCCGGCTGGATGACGCTGCTCGGCGCCCCGGTGATGGCGGTGCTGTTCCTGCTGTTCCCCCGCCTGGCGCCGCTGTGGGGCATCCCCAGCGACGCCCTGAGCGGGCGCAGCGGCCTGTCGGCGCAGATGGAAGTCGGCGCCATCGCCAGCCTCGCGCTCGACGACTCGGTGGCGCTGCGCGTGAAGTTCCTCGACCAGGTGCCGCCGCAGCGCGAGATGTACTTCCGCGGGCCGGTGCTGACCGATTTCGACGGCCGCGCGTGGCGCCCCCTGCTGGCGCGCCTGGGCACGCGCTTTCCGCCGCCGCGGCTGGAGGATCCGCGCCTCACCGGCTTCGGCGCTCCGGTGCCCTACGAGCTGACGCTGGAGCCGAACAACCGGCCCTGGCTGCTGACGCTCGATGCCGCCGTCACGCCGCCGCACGCGCCCGGGCTCGAGGTGGCGATGACGAGCGAGCTGCAATGGGTGACCAACCATCCGGTGGTGGACCTGCTGCGCTACGAGGCGGAGAGCTACCTCTCCTTCCGCCACGGGCCGCCCTCGCGCGGGCTGGTGCTGGCCGAATACCGGCAGCTGCCGGCCGGCTTCAACCCGCGCACCCAGGAGCTGGCCGCGCAGCTGCAGCGCGACAACCCGCGCGAGCCGCAGGCGCTGGTGCAGGCCGCGCTGCGCCTGCTGCGCACCGGCGGCTACGTCTACACCCTGGACCCGGGCGTCTTCGGCCTGCACAGCGCCGACGAATTCTGGTTCGACCGCAAGCAGGGCTTCTGCGAGCACATCGCCTCCTCCTTCGCCGTGCTGATGCGCGCAATGAACATCCCCGCGCGCATCGTCACCGGCTACCAGGGCGGCGAGCTCAACGCGCTGGACGGCTTCTGGGTGGTGCGGCAAAGCGATGCGCACGCCTGGACCGAGGTGTATCTCGAGGGCCGCGGCTGGGTGCGCGTGGATCCCACGTCCGCCGTCGCGCCGGGCCGCACCGGCTCGCTGCAGCGGCTCGCGGCGCCGCGCGGCGTGCTGGCCGAGGCGATGGAGACGGTCAACCCCAACCTCTCGGCCATGGTGCGTACTGCCTGGGAGGCCCTCAACAACAGCTGGAACCAGTGGATCCTGAACTACACCCAGAGCCGCCAGCTGAACCTGCTGCGCAATCTGGGCTTCAAGTCGCCCGGCTGGGAGGACCTGGCGCGGCTGCTGATCGGGCTGATCGTCGCCACCGCGCTGCTCGGCGTGCTCTGGAGCTGGTGGGACCGGCGCCAGCACGATCCCTGGCTGCGGCTGCTGGGCCGCGCGCGGCGGAAGCTGCGCAATGCGGGCATCGAGGTCGGCCGCTCCACGCCGCCACGCCAAATCGCGAATCTTGTCACGACACGTTTCGGCGCGGATGGGCGACCATTGGCGGACTGGCTGCTCAAGCTGGAAGCGCAGCGTTATGCGCGCTCCGGCGGCACCAGCCTGGCCGCGCTGCGGCGCGAGTTCCACCACCTCGCCTGGCCCCGCTGATGTCCCTGTTCCGCTTCCTGTCGTTCCTCGTGCTGCTCCTCCCGCTGGCGCTGTCCGCGCAACCGCAGCGGCAGCCGGGTGACGAGCTCGTCGCCGCCGGCAAGGGCCGCGCGAGCGAACGCAGCAAGGCGCCGCCGCAGCGCCGCGGCCCGCCCTACGCCGAACGCGAGGACGCCATGCAGTTCGCCGACGAACTGGCGGCGCGCCGCGACATCGACCCGCAGTGGGCCCGCCGCATGCTCGGACAGGCGCAGAACCTGGCGGTGGTGTCGCGGCTGATGCAGCCCGCGCCGCCCACCACGGCCAAGAACTGGGCGGTCTACCGCAGCCGCTTCATCGACCCGATCCGCATCCGCGCCGGCGTGCGCTTCTGGGAGGAGCACCGCCGCACGCTGGAGGCGGTGGAACAGGAATACGGCGTGCCGGCCGAGATCATCGTCGGCATCGTCGGCGTGGAAACCATCTACGGCCAGCAGATGGGCGACTTCCGCATCCTCGATGCGCTGGCGACGCTGGCCTTCGACTTCCCGGACAACCACCCGCGGGCGGCCGAACGGGCGCAGTACTTCCGCGGCGAGCTGGAGCAGTTCCTGGCCTTCCACTACACCGAGAAGACCAGCCCGCTCGCACCGCGCGGCAGCTATGCCGGCGCCTGGGGCATGCCGCAGTTCATGCCCAGCAGCCTGGCGCGCTGGGGCGTGGACTACGACGGCGACAAGAAGGTGGACCTGGCCGCGAGCCCCGCCGACGTGATCGCCTCGGTGGCCAACTACTTCAAGGGCTATGGCTGGGTGACGGGCATGCCGACGCACTATCCGGTGCGCTTCGACCAGGACAAGCTCGATCTCGACGCCCTGCTCGCGCCGGACATCCTGCCCACCTTCGGCGTGGCGAGCTTCCAGGCCAAGGGCGCGGTGCTGGAAGGCCCGGCGCTGGAGCACCAGGGGCCGCTCGCGCTGATCGAGCTGCAGAATGGCGGCGACGCGCCGACCTACGTGGCCGGCACCGAGAACTTCTACACCATCACCCGCTACAACTGGTCGAGCTACTACGCGATGGCGGTGATCGAACTAGGGCGCGAAGTGAAGGAAGCGCTGCCGCGGCAGCAGAACGCCAGCAATCCATGACCACGAGCAACGCTTCCTGGCAGCGGCTGTGGCGCGAGCTGGGCGCGGAGACGGTGCCGAACGGCCTGTACAACCAGCTGGTGGCCGCCTACAGCGAGGCGCACCGGCACTACCACACGCTGCAGCACCTGCGCGCCTGCCTGGCCCATCTCGATGCCGCCGCCACCCTGGCGCAGCACCCGGTGGAAGTGGAACTGGCCCTGTGGTTCCACGACGCCGTCTACGACCCGCGCTGCGCCG
>NZ_DASSVG010000299.1:0-7302 GCF_035706265.1 Ramlibacter sp.
GTGACGTTCTCGGGCACGTTGGGGCTCACCGGAACCCCCAGCACGGACCTGAATGGCAATGCCAGCGGCACCCTGGGGGCTGCGCCTGCGACCGCGGGCACCTACACCGTCAACGAGAGCGCCCTGGGAATCCAGGCAAGCCGCAGCGTCCAGGTGCTGACCGGGTCGGGTAGCGGAATCCCGAATGCGCTGGGCCCGATCAGCTCGGCCAGCCTGGCCATCGTTCCGAACACGATTGCGCCGAACGCCGCCGGCAGCACGACCAATCGGGCAACGATGCGTGCGAAGTTCATCAATGGCTCGAACCAGGCCGTCCAGAACGTTCGGGTGCGTTTCGAACTGGAGGACCCGAAGCTCGGTGCAGGAGAGCAGCTCAGCACCGGCACGGCGACCGTCTTCAGCGATGTCAACGGTGAAGCGATCGCTGACTACATTGCCGGCACCCGATCCAGCCCCACCAATGGCGTGAAGGTTCGGGCCTGCTACGGCTTGACCGACGCGGAGATTGCAAACGGTGCTTGCACCAACGTGGTCCGCGGCACCCTTACGGTCGCCAGCCAGCCGCTTGCCATCACCCTCGGGGACAACAATGAGCTGACCAAGGGCACCAGCAACCTCACTTACATCAAGAGGTTCGATGTCGCCGTCGCGGATGCTGCCGGCAATGCAGTGGCGGGCGCGGTGGTTTCCGCCAGCGTGGACATCACGCACTATGGCAAGGGAAAGTTCACCGACGTGGGACCGACCGGTCCTTATCAGGTGACGGGCGACACCCCCCCGAACATCGCCACCACGGGGATTTCGACCGACGCCGTTCCCGGCGCGACTACCGGACGCGTGTGGTGCCCGAATGAGGATACCAACCGCAACGGCGCCATCGACAACAGCCCGACGCCGGAAGACATCAACAACAGCGGCAAGCTCGAGCCGCGCAAGGCCGACGTGATCCTGTCTTTCCTCGGCTCGAACACGACTGGCGCGAACGGCCGCATGCAGATCCAGGTGGAGTACCCGCAGAACGTGGCGACCTGGCTGGCCTATACGGTGCGCGTGACGACCAACGTGGCGGGTTCGGAAGGCACGGACTCGAAGAGCTACATCACGAGCTTCGTGGATGGCGACGAGGACAACGGCTCGTTCCTGACCGCCCCCTATGGCGCCAGCACTTGCAAGTTCGCCAACTGACGTTCGCGTGAGTTGAACATCACCCTCGTCGGCATGCCCGGCAGTGGCAAGACCACTGTCGGGCGGCATCTCGCAAGGCGGCTTCGGCTGCCTTTTTTCGATTCCGACCACGTGATCGAGGAGCGGCTCGGCTGCTCGATCCGTGAGTTCTTCGAGCGCGAGGGCGAAGCGGCGTTTCGCGACCTCGAACAGCAGGTGATCGCGGAACTGGCTCAAGGGCCTGCGGCGGTGATCGCCACCGGCGGCGGCGCGGTGCTGCGCGAGGCCAACCGCAACGCGCTGCGCGCGGGCGGCAGTGTGGTCTACCTGCGCTCCTCGCCCGAGGAACTGTACCGGCGCCTGAGGAACGACACCACGCGGCCCCTGCTGCAGGTGGCCGATCCGCTGGAACGGCTGCGCCAGATGTACGCCCAGCGCGACGCGCTGTACCGCGAGGCCGCGCATTTCGTGATCGAGACCGCGCGGCCCTCGGTGCCGCGACTGGTCCACATGATCCTGGCGCAGCTGCCGCCCAGGGAAGGCCCCGCGGGCGCCGCTTAAACTCGGGGCATGTCCGCCCCCCGTTCCGAACCGCCCCAGCAAGTCCGCATCGCGCTGGGCGACCGCAGCTACCACATCCGGATCGGCGCCGGCCTGCTGGATGAGGCCGCGAGCTGGGACGCGCTGCCCCCCGCCGCGGCCGCCCTCGTCGTCACCAACACCACCGTCGCGCCGCTCTACCTGGAGCGCCTGCGCGCGGCGTTGACCACGCGCTATCG
Organism: Ramlibacter sp.; assembly: GCF_035706265.1. Taxonomy (GTDB): domain Bacteria; phylum Pseudomonadota; class Gammaproteobacteria; order Burkholderiales; family Burkholderiaceae_C; genus Ramlibacter. The sequence continues at coordinate 1,944 of NZ_DASSVG010000299.1, forward strand.
CGCCGTCTTCGACGTGGTCCTGCCCGATGGCGAGGAATACAAGGACTGGGCCACGCTGAACCGCATTTTCGATGCGCTGCTTTCCCACGGCTGCGACCGCAAGACCGTCCTGTTCGCCCTCGGTGGCGGGGTCGTGGGCGACATGGCGGGCTTCGCGGCGGCGAGCTACATGCGCGGCGTGCCCTTCGTCCAGGTGCCGACCACGCTGCTGGCCCAGGTGGATTCCTCGGTGGGCGGCAAGACCGCGATCAACCACCCGCTGGGCAAGAACATGATCGGCGCTTTCTACCAGCCGGCACGGGTGGTCTGCGACCTCGACACGCTGCGCACGCTGCCGGCGCGCGAGCTGAGCGCCGGGCTGGCCGAGGTGATCAAGTACGGGCCGATCGCCGACCCGGCCTTCCTCGACTGGATCGAGGCGAACATCGACGCGCTGCTGGCGCGCGAGCCGCAGGCGCTGGCGCATGCGGTCAAGCGAAGCTGCGAGATCAAGGCGGAGGTGGTGGGCCAGGACGAGCGCGAGTCGGGCCTGCGCGCCATCCTCAACTTCGGCCACACCTTCGGCCACGCCATCGAGGCGGGCCTGGGCTACGGCGAGTGGCTGCACGGCGAGGCGGTGGGCTGCGGCATGGTGATGGCGCTGCGGCTGTCGCAGCGCCTCGGCGGCGTGGACGCCGCCTTCGTGCAGCGGGTGACGGCGCTGATCGCGCGCGCCGGCCTGCCGACGGTGGGCCCCGCGCTGGGCGCCGAGCGCTATCTGGAGCTGATGCGGGTCGACAAGAAGGCCGAGGCCGGCGAGATCCGCTTCGTCGTGATCGAACGCCCGGGCCAGGCCGCGGTGCGCGCCGCGCCGGACGACCAGGTGCGCGAGGTGCTCGCGGAGTCCACCCGCTGAAGTTGCGGGCGCCGCGATGACCCTCGCTCCCTACGCCAGCGACCCGGAGGACACGCGCGGCCGCCGCCACCCGGAGCCGCCGCCGCCCACCCGCACGGAGTACCAGCGCGACCGCGACCGCATCGTGCATTCCACCGCCTTCCGGCGGCTGGTCTACAAGACGCAGGTGTTCCTCAACCACGAGGGCGACCTGTTCCGCACCCGGCTCACGCACTCGATCGAGGTGGCGCAGCTGGCGCGCTCGATCGCGCGGCCCCTGGGCCTCAACGAGGACCTGGTGGAGGCGATCGCGCTCGCCCACGACCTGGGCCACACGCCGTTCGGCCACGCCGGGCAGGACGCGCTGAACGAATGCATGGCGGCGCACGGCGGCTTCGAGCACAACCTGCAGAGCCTGCGCGTGGTCGACCGGCTGGAAGAGCGCTACCCGGAATTCGACGGGCTCAACCTGTGCTTCGAGACGCGCGAGGGCATCCTCAAGCACTGCTCGCTCGCGAATGCGCAGCGGCTGGAGCAGGGCGAGCCCGGCGGCGTCGGCCGCCGCTTCATCGAGCGCACCCAGCCGAGCCTCGAGGCGCAGCTGTGCAACCTTGCCGACGAGATCGCCTACAACGCGCACGACATCGACGACGGCGTGCGCTCGGGCCTGATCACGCTGGAGCAGGTGGCCGAGGTGCCCCTCTTCGGCGGGCACTGCGCGCAGGCGCGGGCCGACCATCCGCAGCTGCAAGGGCGCCGGCTCCTGTACGAGGCGATCCGGCGCATGCTCAGCGCGATGGTGTACGACGCCATCGCGGCGACGCGCGAACGCATCGACGCGGCGCGCCCGGCCAGTGCCGACGCGGCGCGCCGGCTCGGCCCGCTGGTGTGCTTCAGCGAGGGGCTGCGGGCCCAGGCGGCCGAACTGAAGCACTTCCTCTTCCACAACCTGTACCGCCATCCGCGCGTGACCGAGACCACGGGCCGCGCGCAGGAAGTGGTGCGCGAACTGTTCGCGCTCTACCTGCGCGAGCCGCAGGAGATGCAGGCCGGCTTCGCCGCGCGCGGCGACACGCCGCGGGCGGTGGCCGACTACATCGCCGGCATGACCGACCGCTATGCGCTGCGCGAGCACGAGCGGCTCACCGGCCGCAGGCTGCTGGCATCGTGAGGCGGCCCGACCCCGCGCTCGTCGTGGTGCTGGCGGGCATCAGCGCCGCCCTCCACATCGGCAAGCTGCCGCCGGCGCTGCCGGTGCTGCGGGACAGCCTGCACATCACGCTGGTGCAAGCGGGCTTCCTGCTGTCGCTGGTGCAGGTGGCGGGCATGACGCTGGGGCTCGCAATGGGCGCTGCGGCCGACGCGATCGGCCCCCGCCGCACGATGGTGATCGGGCTCGCGCTGCTGTCGGCGGCCAGCTTCGCCGGCGGCGCGGCGACCACGGCCGAAGCCCTGCTGGCGCTGCGCGCACTGGAAGGCGTGGGCTTCCTGCTCGCCTCGCTGCCCGCTCCGGGGCTGATCCGCCGGCTGGTGCAGCCGGCGCGGCTGGCGGGCATGCTGGGCCTGTGGGGCGCCTACATGCCCTTCGGCACCGCGACCGCGCTGCTGCTCGGGCCCGCCTTCATCGCCGCGAGCGGCTGGCCGGGCTGGTGGTGGTTGCTCGCGACCCTCTCGTGCGCGATGGCGGTGGCCCTGTGGCGGCTGGTGCCGGCGGAGGCGGATGCGCGCATCGCCGCGGCCGGCTCGGGCCTGCGCGCGCGCATCGCCCGGACCCTGCGCGCGCCGGGGCCGTGGCTCGTCTCCGTGGCCTTCGCGGTCTATTCCGCGCAGTGGCTGGCCGTGGTCGGTTTCCTGCCCACCATCTATGCCCAGGCCGGGCTGCCGACGGCCTTCGCCGCCGTGGCCACCGCGCTCGCGGCGGCCGTCAACATGATCGGCAACATCGGCTCGGGCCGGCTGTTGCAGCGCGGCTGGCGCGCGCCGGTGCTGCTGCAGTGCGGCTATGCGGCCATGCTGGTGGGCGCGATCGTGGCGTTCGCGCCCTGGGCTTCCGGCGCCTCGACGGGCGTCGCGCTCGTGCGCTACGCGGGCGTGCTGCTGTTCTCGGCGGTGGGCGGCCTGGTGCCCGGCACCTTGTTCTCGGTGGCGGTGCGGGTGGCGCCCGACGAAGGCAGCGTCTCCAGCACGGTCGGCTGGATGCAGCAGTGGTCGGCCTTCGGGCAGTTCATGGGCCCGCCCCTGGCCGCCTGGGCCGCCGCGCTGGCGGGCGGCTGGCATGCCATGTGGTGGATCACGGGGGCCTTCGCGCTGGCGGGCATAGGCATCGCGATGGGCATCGCCCGTTTCCTGGCCGGCCACGGCGCGACGCGGGCCGCAAGAACGCAGCCCGCGCCGTAAAATTTTGGAACACATGGGCTTCCTCGACCAGCTGAAGACACAGGCGCAGGCGCTGCAGGAGAAGCGCTCGTCCGAGGACGAGCGGCTGGAGCAGCTCGCCGCCCAGACCGAGCGCGCGAGCCGCCTGCTCTTCTCCTACCTCGACGACCTGGCCCGCCAGCTGTCCGTGATCCAGCCGGCCGCCCCGGCGCTGTCGCTGGACGGCAAGACGCCCTGGCCGCCGATGAAGCTGGTCGACTTCCGCGCCGACGCACGGCGCAAGACGCTGCGCGGCCGGGAGGTGTACGACTACATCGGCATGGGCTGGCGCATCGTGCCCAAGGCCGGCGCGGTGACCACCGGCGTGGTCAGCGTCAACTTCCCGATCGAGATGAAGAAGGTCGAGGAGCGGCTGATGATGGGGCCCGTCAAGCACGACCGCCGCGAGGTGCGCGACCCGGAAAAGAACAACGTCCTGCGGGAGGTGCGCTACGAGTACCTCACCGAGACCCGGGGCACCGTCACGGCGACGGCCGACCACGACAAGGGCCAGCTCCACTTCCGCCTGCTCAACACGGCGGGCTTCGAGGTGGTGCAGACGACCTGGCCGGCCGCACGCATCCAGCAGGATCTGCTCGACGAGCTGGCCAAGCGTATCGTGGGCCAACCGAGCACCTTCGTCTGACCATGTCCCAAGCGGCCGCTGCCCTGGCCGATACCGAACGCTGGCTGGAGCGCGCGGTGATCGGCCTGAACCTGTGCCCGTTCGCGAAGGCCGTGCACGTGAAGGGCCAGGTGCACTATGCGGCGAGCGAGGCGGAAGACGCGCAAGGCGTGCTGGCGGACTTCACCCGCGAGCTCGAGGCGCTGGTGGCGCTGCCCGCGCGCGAGCGCGACACGACGCTGCTGGTGATCCCGCGCGGCATGGAGGATTTCCTCGACTTCAACGACGTGGTGGCGCGCGCCGAACGCATCGTGCGCAAGCGCGGGCTCGAGGGCGTGATCCAGGTGGCGAGCTTCCATCCGCGCTTCGTCTTCGCCGGCACCGAGGAAGACGACATCACCAACTGCACCAACCGCGCGCCCTGGCCGACGCTGCACCTGCTGCGCGAGGAGAGCATGGACCGCGCGGTGGCCGCCTTCCCGGACGCGGCGGCGATCTACGAAACCAACATGGAGACGCTGCGCCGGCTCGGCCCCGAGGGCTGGGCGGCGCTGGACGTGGGACCGCACGCATGAAGAAGGACATCCGCGAGGAGCTCGGCCTGCGCCCGGGGCAGTCGGTGGAGCTGCTGCAGGAGCTGCACATCGTCACCCGCGAGGGCCGCATCAACCAGGATTCGCGCCGCAAGCTCAAGCAGGTCTACCACCTGGTGCAGTTCATCGAGAAGGTGCTGCTGGAGCTGCCGGCCGAAGGCGGCCATCCGACGCTCGCCGACCACGGGGCCGGCAAGTCCTACCTGGGCTTCGTGCTGTACGACCTGTTCTTCCAGCCGCGCGGGGTGGGGCACATCTACGGCATCGAGACCCGTGCGGAGCTGGTGGAGAAGTCGCGCGCGCTGGCGCAGCGGCTCGGGTTCGAGCGCATGAGCTTCCTGCACCTGAGCGCCGCGGAAGCCGCGGACGCCTCGGCTTTGCCGGCGAAGATCGACGTGGTGACGGCGCTGCATGCCTGCGACACCGCCACCGACGACGCGATCGCCTTCGGCCTGCGCAAGCACGCGCGCTTCATGGTGCTGGTGCCCTGTTGCCAGGCCGAACTGGCGACCGCGCTGCGCGAGCACAAGGCGCTGGCGCTGGCGCGCACGCCGCTGGCGGAGCTGTGGCGGCATCCGATCCACACGCGCGAGCTGGGCAGCCAGGTCACCAACGTGCTGCGCTGCCTGTACCTGGAAGCCATGGGCTACCAGGTCACCGTCACCGAACTGGTGGGATGGGAGCACTCGCTGAAGAACGAGCTGATCCTGGCGCGCTGGACCGGGCAGCGCAAGCGCAGCGCGGCGGAGAGCCTGCGCGCCTTGCTGGCGGAGTTCGGGCTGGGCGAACTGGAGGGGCGCCGCTACCCCGGGATGGCGGCGGACTAGACGTCGTCCGCGCGCCGGCCGCCCG
>NZ_DASSVG010000300.1:0-3190 GCF_035706265.1 Ramlibacter sp.
GCCGATCTCGCCCGGGCCGCTCTTGTAGGGACCATTGGGGGTCGCGCCGCGGGCGACGACTGCGAAGTCCATCGCTTCCAGTTCGTCGACGTCGCGGATGGCGCCGTCGATCACGAGTGCCTCGATGCCCCTGGTGCGGGCGTAGCGTGACATCATGGCGCCGATGATCGCGGTGTTCAGCGCCGCGCCCGCGTCCACGACGATCACGTCCCCCGGCTTCGCGAGGTCCAGCGCGCGATGCACGAACAGGTTGTCGCCGGGCCGCACGCGCACGGTGCACGCCGGGCCGGCGAACTTCTTGCGACCGCCGTAGGCCTGGAAGCCGGCCGTGAAGGCCTGCAGGCGGTTGGCGGCATCTCCGATGACTGCGACCGGCACCTTCCGGTAGCGCTCGACCAGCGCGCCCTCGACGCGCGGCCACTCGGGGTTGATGCGAAGGCCGAGGCCGGTGAGATGTTCCATTCGGGTCTTTCAGAAGTGATGTCGTTTGGTGCGCGCCGGGGTGCTACTTCGATCTCGGGCCAAGCACGCCGGCGCGGGTCAGCGTGTCGATCTCCTGCTGCGGGAAGCCCCAGCGCGCCATGGCGCTCGCCGTGCTCTGGCCGGGGATGTCTGGCTTGGTTGGCTGCGCGCTCGGTGTGCGGCTGAAGCGCGGCGCGGGGGCGGGCTGCACGATGCCGTCCACTTCGACAAAGGTGCCACGCGCGATGTTGTGCGGATGGCGGGGTGCCTCACCCAGGCTCAGCACCGGCGCGAAGCAGGCGTCGGATCCTTCCAGCAGCGTGCACCATTCGGCGCGCGTGCGGGTGCCGAACACGCCGCGCAGGATCTCGCGCGCGTCGTCGTTGTGCATCTCGTCCAGCGAAGGCTTGCGGTCGTCAAGCCCGAGCTTGCGCATCAGTTCGGCGCGGAACTTGGGCTCCACCGGCGCGATCGAGATGTACTTGCCGTCCGCGCAGCGGTACGCATCGAAATAGAAAGCCCCGCTATCGGTGGCGTTGGTGCCGCGCTCGTCGTTGTGCAAGCCGGCGGCGTAGCGGCCGTAGTAGTCGGTCATCAACGAGGCGCTGCCGTCCACCATGGAGGCGTCCACGACCTGCCCTTGCCCGGACGTGCGCGCTTCGATCACCGCGCTCAGCACGCCGAGCGCCAGGTAAAGCGCGCCACCGCCGAAGTCGCCGGTCAGAACCAGCGGCGGCGTCGGCGGCTGGCCCTTGCGGCCGATGGAGTGCAGCACCCCGCTCAGCGAGATGTAGTTGATGTCGTGCCCAGCGGCCATGGCGAGCGGGCCGTCCTGCCCCCAGCCGGTCATGCGGCCGAACACCAGCTTGCGATTTCGCGCAAAGCAGACCTCGGGCCCCAGGCCCATGCGTTCCATGGTACCGGGACGGAAGCCTTCGATCAGCGCGTCCGCCTGATCCACCAGACGCAGCGCCGCTTCGATCCCTTCCTTCTGCTTCAGGTCGATGCTGACGGAGGGCCGGCTGCGCTTGAGGATGTTGAAGCGGTCGGGCCGGGGCGTACCCAGTCCGTGCGGTTCGGGACGGTCGATGCGGATCACGTCCGCGCCGAGGTCGGCCAGCAGCATGGCGCACATGGGTCCGGGTCCGATCCCACCGAACTCCACGATGCGCACTCCGGCCAGGGGGCCCTTGGTCATGGTTCTCTGCAATTCCTGGGTGATGGCGGGTGAGTATGGAAGGCGGGAGCCCCTGCGTCAAGCAAATTCGCGCAAAGGCGATCAAGAATGCTTCCTAAATCTACCAAAACATGCCATATACTGCGACCGGAGGCCAATGGTGGCTTTCACCAGCGTGGAGAGAACCGAATGAGAAGCAGCATCGTCAAGCGCATCTTGGAGTACGGATGGCGTGGCGTGAACACAGGAGGCAAGCATTCCGGACTGCTGAATGCGATGTACACCGCGGGACTGCGCTCCTGGTTCGACGAGAAGGTGCAGGAGGTGCTGGCGGGCCAGGTGATCACGCACCCGAACATCGCGGACAGTTCCTCGCGCATGCGCCCGCTGGTGCTGGCAGGGAGGGTGGCGGAAGCCAGCGCCGCCAACGAGATCTTCCACAAGGAGCGTGTGGTCGCCGGCGGCGTCACGCAGCACACCACCGCCCGCAGCACGCACGGCTGGGTGTTCGCGGACACCGCCTACATGGTGCCGCCCTCCCAGGCCATCCTGGGCAACTGGGAGTTCGCCTTCGAGGACCTGAAGGGCTTCCACAGGATCCTCGCGCAACCCGACGGCCTTATGCGCCACGTATTCAACGCCTCCGTGCCGAAGGAGGAGAGCTACGTCGACATCGACCTGTGGATCGACGGCACGGCCTGGGGCCGCGCCAACGGCTGGTGGATGGCAGGCGTGGTCGACACGCTGGAAGTGATCCCGCAAGCGTCCTGGGACCGGGAACTGGTCGCGCTGTACGAGAAGACCTGCGCGCGCCTGATCGAGTGCCAGGACGAGGGCATCTGGCGCGCCACCATCGACGATTCCTACTCCCTGCTGGACACCAGCGCCACCGTGATGATCGGCTACGCCATGGCCAAGGGCGCGCAGCTGGGCCTGGGTGGCGAGAAGGCCGAGCAGGCCAGCTTCGCCGCGCTGGAAGCCGTGATGCGCCACCACTTCGACTGGAAGAATGCGATCCTGCGCAACCAGCAGTACGGCCCGATGATCGTGAACGTGCCCAGCCCCAACCCACGCTACCACGACCACGGCAACGCCTACGGCCAGGGCTTCCTGGCGGCGCTGTACGCGATCAATGCCGAAGGGGTGCGCGTGCGCGACCTCGAGGTGCAGTCCCTGCACAAGAACTGAAGGCGCCGCACCATGGATTTCAGATTATCGGAAGAACAGACGGCTATCCTGGACCTCGCGCGCCGGTTCGCGCGCGAGCGCATCCGGCCGCACGTGCGCGAGTACGACCGCGAGGAACGTTTCCCGCTCGACATCTATGCCGAACTGGGCCAGCTCGGCCTGTGCGGCGGGGTGATCCCGGAACAGTACGGCGGCAGCGGCATGGACTACCAGACCTATTCGCTCCTGATCATGGAGCTCGCAGAGGTCTGCCAGGTCATGGCGTGCTCGGCGAGCTGGGCCAGCGGCGTGGGAGGCATCAGCGTGCTGCGCTTTGGCACCGAGGAGCAGAAGCAGAAGTACCTGGTGCCGCTGGCCAAGGGC
>NZ_DASSVG010000301.1:0-10517 GCF_035706265.1 Ramlibacter sp.
CATGAGGATCAGCAGCGAGAAGGAGACGATCGGCGCCCAGGACGGCGAGACCACGGCCATGGTGACCGCCTCGCTGACCCCGATCACGATGCCCGCCGCGAGCGGCCCGAGCGCACTGCCCAGGCCCCCCAGCATCACGGCCGCGAACACCACCCCCACCCAGGCGAAGATCTGCGAGGGCGTCAGCGTGAAGGTGAGCGCGAGGCACACGCCGGCCACGCCGGCCAGCGCCGCGCAGGCGCCCGCGAGCAGCAGCGACAGCCTCCGCGCGTCGATCCCGAAGGCAGCGGCGATCGGCCCGTCTTCCGCCATCGCACGCAGGGCCTTGCCCAGGTCGGTGTAGCGCATGCCGGCCCACACGCCGAAGGAGATGCCGAGCGCCAGCAGCAGCGTGAGCAGTTCCGGCACTGGCACGTAGAGGCCGCCGACGGTGAACTTCATCGCTGCGTAGTGCGATTCCAGCTTGCGGTAGTCGGCCGTCCACACGCCCTGGATCGCGGCCTCGATCACCACCGTGATGCCGAAGGTGACCAGCAGCGAGTTGAAGGGCGTGATGGCGAAGCGCGAGAGCACCCACTGCATGCCCACGCCGAGCAGGAAGAACAGCGGCGGCACCAGCACCAGCGCCAGCAGAGGATCCACGTGCCACGCGGTCGCCATCTGGTAGGCCAGGTAGCCGCCCAGGAACACCAGGCCGAAGTGCGACAGGTTGATCTGCCGCAGCAGCCCCCAGGCGAGCCCCAGCCCCAGCCCGATCAGGCCATACAGCGCCCCGATGAAGATGCCGGAGAGGATGGCCTGGGCCAGGAGGTTGAAGCTGGGGAGCTGCATCGGGGCATCGGCCTCAGCGCATCTGCAGCGAGGCGCCCGGCGCGGCGAAGGACGGCGGCCACACCACCTTCCAGGTGCCGCCCTGCACCTGCTTGATCTTCATGAGGTCGTCGCCGTAGTTGTTGGGCCCGTCGAAGCGCAACCGGCCCTGGATGGTGTCGATGCGGTTCTTCTTCAGGAACTCGGCGATCTTCTTGTCGTCCAGGCTGTTGGCACCGCGCACGCCGGCCTCCAGGATCTGCCACGCCGTGTAGGAGGCAGCGGCCTGAACCTCCACGTGGGTGTCGGGCAGGCCGGCGGCCGCTGCGCGCTCGTTGAACACCTTGACGAAGTTGGCCGCCTCGCCGTGGTTGGTGAAGGGCGAATGCTCCTCGAAGATCGTCAGCGCCAGCGCGCCGTTGCCTTCGGGCGACTTGGTCATCGGGCCCGGCGCCGGGTAGGTGTGGAAGTGCAGCGGCGGCGCGTAGTCGATCTTCTTCATCGCGTCGAGCAGCATGTTGCCTTCCAGGCCGATGTCGCCGATCCACACGAAATCGGGCTTGGCGTCCTTGATGCGCGCGGCGATCGGCCCGAAGTCGCGGTTGCCGAAATCCCATTCGAGGAACAGCACTTCCTTCAAGCCGCGCTTCTTCGCCACGTCACGCCCGCCCAGCGACATGAAGTGCACCGACGGGAACTTGCTCGTGACCACCGCGATGGTCTTGGGCGGCTTCTTCGAGGCCGCGAGCATGTCGAACACCGTGTTCGGCACCGTCTGGCCGGGGTCGGGGCCCAACGCCCAGGCCGGGAACTGCATGTCGAACTTGGCCAGCGACGGAATGCCGAAGGTGTGGTGCACCAGCACCTTGCCGTAGCGCTGGGCGACACCCATGGCCGAGAGGATGGCGCCGGTCGCGTAGGGGCCCATCAGCAGGTCGACCTTGTCGCTGGTGACGAGCTGCTCGTAGAGCGTACGTGCAAGGTCGGGCTTGGACTGGTCGTCCTTGACGATCCATTCCACCTTGCGGCCCAGCAGGCCGCCGCGCTTGTTCAACTGCTCCACGTAGATCTCGCCCACCAGCTTGTGCGTGAGCGCGGTGGCGGAGAGCGGGCCGGTGAGCGCCAGCGTGCTGCCGATGCGGATCGGCTGGCCCGAGGGCGCTTGCGCCAGCGCGGGCAGCGCGAGCGCGGCACCGGCGGCGGAGAGGAGGTGGCGGCGGGTGAAGGACATGCTTGTCTCCTGTGGTGGCGCTGTCGTCGCTGGGGTTCGGGCTTCGCCGCGCACCGCCAGCCTACGTCCGGGGTTTCCAGCCCTGGCTCAATTCCTCGTTGTGTTCGCCGAGCAGCGGCGGCGGCGTGACTTCCAGCGGGCGCTCGCCGTCGAACGACACAGGCGAGCGCACCGTGCGGAAGCTGCCCACGACGGGGTGCTCGGCCTCGACGAACAGCTGCAGGTGCCGGGCCTGGGGGTCGTCCGGCACCTCCGCGGTGGTGTACATGGGCGCATGCGGCACGTCGTTGGCCTCCAGGCGGCGGCACCATTCGGCGCGCGCGTGGCGCAGGAAGATCGGCCGCAGCACCTCGATCAGCGCCTCCTGGTGCGCGATGCGGCCCTCGCGGGTGGCGAAGCGCTCGTCCTGCAGCAGGTCGGGCTTCTCCATCGCGGTGGCGAGCCCCTGCCAGAACTTCTCCGGCGAGGACATGTGCAGCGCGATCCACTTGCCGTCGCTGCATTCGAGCACGTAGGACTGCGAGACGCTCGGCCGGCTGTAGGGCCCCATCACTTCGCCCGCGGAAAACAGGTGCGTGAACGCATCGAGGTTGAAGTGCGCCATGGCCTCGAACATCGACAGGTCCACCCGGCGCGCCGTGCCCTTGCGCCCGCGCTCGACCAGCGCGCCGAGGATGCCGTAGGCCGCGTAGAACCCGGTGACGAGGTCCGCGATGGCCGGGCCCACCACGCGCGGATTGGCCGGGTTCACCAGCAGCCGCAGGTAGCCGCTGGCGGCCTGGGCCACGCTGTCGTAGGCGGGGCGCTGCGCCGACGGGCCGGTGGCGCCGAAGCCGCTGATGGCGCAGTAGATCAGTTGCGGGTTGAGCGCGTGCAGGCGCTCGAAGCCGGCGCCGATCTGCTCGGCGAAGCCGGGGCGGAAGTTCTGCAGGTACACGTCGGCCTCGCGCACCAGCGCGTCGAACTTCTCCAGGTCGTCGGGCTGGCGGGTGTCCAGCGTGACGCTGCGCTTGTTGCGGTTGACCGTCTGGTAGTGCGGCGAATAGAGGCCGCCCTTGAAGGCGCGAAAGGGATCGCCCGTGCCGGGCAGCTCCACCTTCACCACGTCGGCGCCCAGGTCGGCCAGCAGCATGGCGGCCGCCGGCCCGGTGATGAAGGTGCCGTGTTCCAGCACCCGCACGCCATCCAGCACCTTGATCATGCGCGCGCCCTCACTTCGGCATCTCGCCGGTGTATTCGAACTCGCGCATCGCCTGGTACGACAGGGCGAAGCCGATCGGGTCTTCCTGCTCCTCGTTGAGGTGCGCGATCAGCGCCGCGGTGCGCGCGAGGATGGGCACGCCCTTGAGCGCGCCGACCGGAAAGCCCACGCCCAGCAGCACCGCGGGGATCGCGGCCGAGACGTTGAGCTTCAGGTCCTTGCCGACGACGCCGGGGACGATCTCCTCCACGAGCTGCGCGATCTGGACGAAGTGCTGGCCGGCGCCGGCGCGCCGCGCCACCTCGAACAAGGCATCGACGCGGCGGTCGCGCTGCTTGTGCTCGGGGTGGCCGTAGCCGGGGATGGCCTGCTTCTGCTCGCGCCGCGCCGTCACCACCGCAGTGGCCGCCGCGCGCAGGTCGCCGCCTTGCTGCTGCGCGCGGGCGTCGATCTCCACGAACATTCGGCCGGCGGTCTCGGACGCGCCGAGGATCACCGAGCCGCAGCCGAGGATGCCCGCCGCCACGGCGCCCTGCAGTGCCTCCGGCGCCGCGGCATACGTCATGCGCGCCGCCTGCACGCTGGGCACCAGCCCGTGGTCCGCGATCGCCACCAGCGTGGCGTTCACCACCGCGCTGGTCGCCGCATCGGGCTTGCGGCCCGTGAGCAGGAAGACGAAGTAGTCCGCGAAGTTCACCTGCCCGATCAGGTCGCGCGAGAGATCCTGCCCGCGCACGACGATCGTCTCCGCGTTGGAGGTGGTGATGCCGGAGCGCGGCACCGTGGCCTTGCCGATCTTCAATTGCGTCCCCCCGTTGCGAAGGCGGTTTCGTAGGCTGGCGCTGGAGCGATAGCGAAAGCCCAGCGCTTACTGCGCGGACGGCACCAACCGGAAGTCGTACTTCGCCGTGTAATACGGCTTGTTCATGTGCCTGCCGTCCGGCGCCCGCCCCGGCTCGTGCCTGGGACACTCCACGATCAGGCTGTTGCGCACCCCGAACACCGCATCCGAATCGAGATAGGGGCTGTCCTTGACGAAGATGTGCGTGACCAGCCGCTCGTGCCCCGGCGCCGCCAGCATCATGTGCATGTGGCCCGGCCGGTTCAGGTGCCGGCCCATCTTCGCCAGCATCGTGCCCACCGGCCCGTCGCCCGGCACGGGGTAGAAGGTGGGCTTGATCGACCAGAAGCGGTAGTTGCCCTCGGCATCGGTGCGGAAGCGCGCCCGCAGGCTCATGCTGTCGCCCTTCTGCATGTCGTACAGGCCGTCGGCGTCGCCCGACCACACGTCCACTTCGCAGCCTGCAATCGGTTTGCCGAAGGTATCCGTCACGCGGCCGTGGTAGAGCGTCGGCTCGCCCGGGTAGCCCTCGCCGATGTCGGCGCCCAGCTCCAGCTCGGGCGCACCGGGCCAGAAGAAGGGGCCCTGCACGGTGGCCTCGGTCGGCTTCTCGCCCGGCTGGTCGGCCAGGGCCCGGGCGCCGCGCGCCTGGTCCAGCGCCACCACCAGCATCGAGATGCCCAGCGTGTCCGACAGCAGGATGAACTCCTGCCGCTTCTCGTCGCACTTCTGGCCGGTGGCGGTGAGGAACTGGATGGCGGCCATCCATTCGTCCGGGGTCAGGTCCACCTCGCGGATGAAGGCATGGGCGTGCCGGACCAGGGCGCTCATGACCTGGTGGAAGCGCGCATCCTTGCATTCCGCCATCCGGTCGATCACTGCCTGCGCGAAATCGCTGACTTCGAGTTGGGGCATGGGCGTCTCCTGCGGCGAAGGAGTTCGACTGTCCCGAGCGGCGCGGGCGATCACAATCCGGACGGACCCTTACGGGGCGCCGCGGCGTGCGGCGCGGACCTACGCGCCCGCTGCGAAGGGCCGTGCTACATTGGTTCCATCGCCGCCATCGAGGAGCTCCCCATGCGCTTGCGCTGGTTCGCACTGGTTGTCGCCGTCTTCGCTGCTCCCATCGCATCCGCCCAGACGGCCGCCGCGATCGCGCAGCAGATGCAGCGGGTGGAAGGAGCCTTGAACCGGCTGTCGCAGGAGCAGCTGGTGGTGTACCAGCAGTTCCAGATGGTGCAGGAGATGCGCCGCAGCGAAGAACGCCTCGCCCTGCAGCGCCTGCCGATCTACCGCCTTTCCACCCTCGTGCCGCCGCCCAGCGTGGACGACATCCAGCGCGACGAGGACGCCCGCACCCAGCGCATGAACGAGCTGCAGGCCGAGAGCGACCGCCTGTACGCGCGCTACCGTGAGCTGGAGGAAGAGAAGCGGCCGCTGCTGGACACGCTGTCGACGCTGGCGCAGGCCACGCCCGAGCCCGCGGGCGCCGAAGTGCAGGCCGGGGCCGTTGCGGTGCCGGTCCCCGTGCCGACGCCGGTGCCGCCGGTCACCCAGCCCTCGCCCGGGTTCACGGGCACCTTTCCCGGCTTCACGGGCGGCTCGCCCGGCTTCACGCCGGCGCCTGTGCCGCCGCCTCCGCCGGCGACGCCCTCGCGCTGACGGCCCCGTCGGCCAGGCGCGCCTTCAGGCCGGCGCGTGCACGCCGGGCTGGCGCGCGGCCCAGTCGTTGAACTGGCGCACGAACTCCAGGAAGGAGTTGCGCGTGTGCATCACGCCATCGAGCACCACGACGGAATTCGCGCGCGGAACCGCCTCGTTGTAGAAGCGGCGCAGTGCACGCGGGAATTCCGAGTCGCTGACTTCCTCCGCCGCGAGCACGTCGCCGTAGGCAGTGGTGAGACTGATGCTGTGATGGCTCATTGGCATGGCCTGGATCGCTCCCGTATCCGTATCGGTATCCGTACTGCGCACAAGGTACTGCGCCAGCGGCATCCGGGAGGTGGGAAGGCAGCCACCGATTCCAGTCTGGCCCGGCTCGCATGCGCGCCGGAGGCGCACTTGCCGGAACGAAAGTGTCGCGCGCGAACCGGGCCGGATGGGTTCTACAAGCCCTGTAGGCGCCCGCCAACGTCGAGCGGGAGCCTGCGTCGCTCGGTGCGCAGGCGAGCTCCGCCTGGAACGGAGAACGCCCGTCCAGCGGGCGTTCACTGTCGGAGAAGCGGAGCCTGGCTTACAGCTTCGTCGCGGTGACGATCTGGAAGTTGCCGAAGAAGAAGGTCTGGCGCTCCACGCTCCAGCCGCCCATGTCCTGCAGCAGGGCCACGGGGTCGTGGCTTTCCCAGAGCGCCAGGCCGAGGGGCTCGAATACCTTGAAGTACGTCCAGCTCAGCAGTTGGAAGAACAGCGAGCTCGGCTTGTGGAATTCGCCCAGGTAGAGCTTGCCGCCCTGGGCCAGCATGCGGCCGGCTTCCTGCAGCGCCTTGATCTTCAGGTCGTGCGGCAGTTCGTGCAGCAGGAAGAACATGATGTTGGCGTCGGCGAAACCTTCCTTCAGCGTCATGGCCGTGGCGTCTTCCTCCACGTACTCGATCTTCTTGCCGAAGCGGGGCTCGAGCTTGCTGCGGGCGTGCTGCAGCTCGTTGCGGATGATGTCGGCCACCACCACCTTCCTGGCGCCGGAGGCGAAGGAGGCGGCGATGGTGCGCGGCATCACGTTGCCGAAGGCGCAGGACGTGATCAGCACCTGCTTGCCTTTGAGGTTGGTGGCCTTGATCCCGTTGACGATCTTCGTCACCAGGCGCGGATACTGGAACAGCAGGATGGCGGAGATGATCGGCTGGAAGTCGACGATCTTGATCAATCCCATGCGGGAGTAGATCGGGTAGACGTGCGATTCGGGAGTGTGGCGTCCGCCCGTCAGGTCGCGCAGGATCAGGGTGCCGCGGGTGGTCGCGAAGAAGAACATGCCGGTGCAGGCCAGTACGACGAAAAGGCCGATCAGCGCGTTCATTGTCAGGGTGTTCATAAGTCCGACTCCTCTATCGGTGCGTCCGGTGTGCTTTACTGTGCTCCGATCGCGCGGCGGGCAACATCAGCGGCCACTGAAGAAACGCTCGGAACATTCCGATTCGCGCACCCACCCGCACCGAGGCCGGCTCGGATTCGTCCGAGTCGGCGTCGCGCAGGGGACAGGGTTGGGACCAAGGACCACTCTTTCGCGGCCTGCGACCGCGGGGCGAGGGCTTCGTGGAGATGGGCGGGCCGGGCGAGCGCCCGGCCCGGTCGCGGGCGCCGGGGGCCTGACGCCCCGGCGCCCGCTGCGCCTTACTGGCTGAGGATGAGATTGAGGATGACCCCGGTGGCGATGGCCACCAGCACGTAATCGGGACCTACCTGCACCCAGTGGTAGCCGCGCGGCGGCGGCGACAGGCGGTGGGCGCGCCAGTTGCTCACCACGTACTGCCGGTTGCGCAGTTCCGGCGGCAGGCGGTGGCCCCGCCGGAACTCCGGCCCGCGGGCGTTGTAGTAGTGGCGCGCCTCGCGCCGGGCCTCGCGCTCGCGGGCCTCGCGCCGGTGTTCGCGCTCGCGGGCGTCGTGCCGCGCGTCGCGTGCGTCATGCCGCGCCTCGCGCGCATCGTGCCCGTGGTGCGAAGGCTGGGCGAACGAAACCGTGCCGAAGCCGAGCGAAGCGATGACGAGGCTGCAAACGATGGTTCTGCTTTTCATGGATGGATTGCTCCCGGGTGTCGAAAGCTCCAGCGTGGCGCACTCGCGCGTGCCGCGGGCGAACCGGTGGTACGAGGTTGCAAGACGATGTATCCGCCGCGGAACGCGCCCGGCGCGCGCCAGCGGCCCCGTCCCACGCAGGGTCGCGGCGCCTGCCGGCACAATGACAGCGTGATCCCCGCCCTGCGTGATTTCCTGCGCTCGCTCGTCGAGCCCCCGCCGCCCGGCGAAGCGCCGGTTTCCATCGAACTCGCCACCGCGGTGCTGCTGGTCGAAGCGATGCGCGCCGACCGCGGCACCCAGTCCGCCGAACGCGACGCCGTTGCGCAGATCCTGCAGCAGAGGTTCTCGATCGACGACGGCGACCTGCACGACCTGCTCGCGGCCGCCGAGGATCGCTCGCGCCGCAGCAACGACTTCTTCTCCTTCACCTCGGTGCTCAACGACCGCCTCACGCAGCCGCAGAAGATCGAGATCGTCGAGCTGATGTGGCGCGTGGCCTACGTGGACGGCCACGCGGATGCCGGCGAGAGCCACATCATCTCGAAGATCGCGGGCCTGCTGCACGTGACGCACGGCGAGTACATCGCCGCCAAGATGCACGCGAAGCAGGGTCGGTAGCGGTAGCGATTCGGCGGATGCGTGGCAGCCGCGGCGGCTGCCATGGCCGGCACCCGATCAATGCGCGAGCCCCAGCGCGCGCGTGATCTTCGCACCCGACGCACGCAGGCGCTCCAGGTCGCGCGCGAGGTCGCCCGCCAGCAGCTTGCCGCTGCGCTTCTTCCAGCGGCCCGCCACCATCACGCTGTCGATGTTGGCGAGCGAAGCGTGGAACACCACGCTGCTCACGGCGTCGTGCACCGGCTGCATGTTCAGGTCGGTCGCGCGGATCACGACCAGGTCCGCCTGCTTCCCCGCCGCCAGCGTGCCGATGCGATCGAGCTGCTGCAGCATGCGCGCGCCTTCCACCGTCACCCACGACAGCGCCTCGCGCGTGACTATCGTGGTGGTCGGCGGGATGGCGCCGTGCTGCTCGCGGTAGGCCAGGTTGTCGAGGCTGCGCTGCATGCCGAGCGCCACCCGCGCCTGCGTGAGCATGTCGCCCGAGAGCACGCTCTCCAGGTCGACCCCGAGCGATGGCGCGCGGCCGAAGCGGCGCAGCCGGCCCGTGAGCGGGTGGCCGTGGCCTTGCGACATCTCGCTTTCGGCAGCGGCGGAAAAGCTCATGCCCAGCGCGCAGAAGCGCTGCAGCTGTTCGTCCGACAGCGCATGGCCATGCACGATGTTGATGTGCGGACCGAGCAGGCCCTCCTCCTCCAGCCGCTGCCAGCCCTCGGGCGTGCGTGCGGGGCCGCCGCCCTGGTGCAGCGAGGCGATCACCCCCAGTTCGCGCGCCATGCGGAAGTCGTGCAGCGCCACGTCCAGCGTGGAATAGTGCGGGCCCAGCACCGCGGCGTGGATCGCGAGCAGCGGCCGGCCCTGGTGCTGGCGCAGCAGGCGCTCGAGTTCGCGCCGCGGGTGCGGCACTTCCCAGAACGGCGCCTGACCCGGCTGCGGATCGGGCTTGGGCGTGCCGTGGAAGAAGGCCGCGCGGATGCCGCTCGAGAGCAGCGCCTCGAGCGCCGCGTCGTCGTGCTCCGGCGTGGGATTGTTGTGGCACCAGTCGGCCAGCGTGGTCGTGCCGCAATCGAGCTGGTTCAGCGCGCCCATGCGCGTGGCGATGTAGAGGTCCTCCGGCGCGAAGGCCGTGGCCAGGCCGGCATGCATCCTCCGGAAGTACTCCAGCAGCGTCCAGTTGGAAGCCAGGCCGCGCAAGGCGGTCTGCCAGGTGTGCATGTGGGCGTTGACGAGTCCGGGGATGACGATGTGGCCGGGAAGGTCGACGACCTCGGCGTCTTCGACGTCCAGCGCCGGCGCGATGGCGGCGATGCGCCCGTCCTCCACCAGCAGGTCGCCGGGCGCGAGCTCGCCCTGGCGGTCCATCGTGACGATCGTGGCGCCGCGAAGAAGGATGCGCTTCATCTCCAGGCCTCCGGGTCCGGGTTGCCGTGCCTACTCTAGTCCACTGCGACGGGTCCCGGACATAATTCGCGCCACACCGCAGCGGCAGGAATGGTCCGCCCGCTGCGGCGCCCCCCCATGCAGACCCTCGACACCGACGTGCTGATCGCCGGCGGCGGCCCTTGCGGCCTGATGCTGGCCAACGAGCTGGGCCGGCGCGGCATTCGCACGCTGCTGGTGGACCCGAAGCCGGGCACGGCCTTCAACCCGCAGGCCAATGCGACCCAGGCGCGCACCATGGAGCACTTCCGCCGGCTCGGCTTCGCGCACGAGGTGCGGGCGCGGGGGCTGCCTGCAGACCACCCGACGGACATCGCGTACTTCACCCGCTACACGGGCTGGGAACTGGCGCGGCTGGCGTTGCCGACGGCCGCCGAGGCGGTGCGCCAGGTGCGCGGCCTCGGCGGGGCGTGGCGCGCGGCGGAACTGCCGCACCGGGTGTCGCAGAAGTTCGTGGAGGAGATCCTGCGGCGGCATGCGGAGGGGTACGGCACGAACGACATCCGGTATGGGTGGAGGTTGGTCGAATTCGAGGACGACGGAGATGGAGTCACCGCCGTCGTGTGCCCCCACCCCAGCCCTCCCCCAAAGGGGGAGGGAGCGGTGAAGGTGCGCGCGAAGTACCTCGTGGGGGCGGACGGGCC
>NZ_DASSVG010000302.1:0-5227 GCF_035706265.1 Ramlibacter sp.
AGGTGGGGTTCATGGCTCGTCGACCTCCAGGCGATGCGTGCGCCGCCCATGAAGTCAGGGCGCAGCGTTGGGATGCGACGGCCGCAGTACTGAAGCTGCGACCAAGTCTGTGGACAGGCCGTGATACCGCCTGAACACTGAAACGTCGCGGCCTGGCGACCAAACCGCAACGCAAGTTTTGCTGGCTAAAAATGGTGCCCGGAGGCGGATTTGAACCACCGACACGCGGATTTTCAATCCGCTGCTCTACCAACTGAGCTACCGGGCCGTGAGAGGGAGATTATAGCAGGGACGCGGAGCGCGCCCCTGCCCCTGCCCTCCCCCAGCGGGGGAGGGGGGAAGAGACATCAAGCCGCCGACGACGAGTTGCGCTTGCCGCGCGACAGGTCCACGCCCAGCTGCTTCAGCTTGCGATACAGGTGCGTGCGCTCCAGGCCCGTCTTCTCCGCCACGCGCGTCATTGAGCCGCCTTCCTTGGCGAGATGGAACTCGAAGTAGCACTTCTCGAATTCGTCGCGCGCGTCGCGCAGCGGCTTGTCCAGCTCGAAGACCTGGCGTGCCTGCGGGCCGATTTCCACTGCGGGCGGCAGGCTCTGGCCGCCGGTCATCGCGGCTTCGACCGTGAGCTCCTGCACCGGCATCGGCACCACCACGCCCATGCCCGGCTTGCGCGTCGTGGGCACCGCGGCCAGCGCCGCCGGCGTGTTGCGCGCCAGCCCTGCTTCCACCGCCTTCAGCAGCTTCTGCATGGTGATCGGCTTTTCGAGGAACGAGTGGGCGCCGATCTTGGTCGCCTCCACCGCGGTCTCGATGGTCGCGTGGCCGCTCATCATGACGACGGGCATGCTCAGCAAGCCGCTGGAGGACCATTCCTTCAGCAGCGTGACGCCGTCGGTATCGGGCATCCAGATGTCCAGCAGCACGAGATCGGGCCGCGTGCGCTGGCGCGCCGCCCTCGCCTGCGCCGCGTTCTCTGCGAGTTCGACGGAGTGTCCTTCGTCGTTGAGGATCTCCGAGAGGAGATCGCGGATCCCCAGCTCGTCGTCCACCACCAGTATGTTTGCCATCAGCCTTTCCTGCCCCTCACCCACTCGTTGCCGCCCGGCGGATGCCAGGCCCGGCACGAGTGCTTCAGCCCCCCAAGAGCCGTTGTTAACTCGCAACTCCAAATGATAACGACACTTGCGCCCCCCGGATCACGCCTTCGGCCACGCGATTCTTGAGATCGATGCGGGCTCCGTGCTCATCCGCGATTTTTTTCACGACGGCCAGGCCGAGGCCCGTGCCCTTGGCCTTGGTGGTGACGTAAGGCTCGAAGGCGCGCTTCAGGATGTGTTCCGGGAAACCGGTGCCGCTGTCCTGCACGATCAGGCGCACGCGCCGCGAGGCCTCGCTCCACTGCGTGCGCACGGTGACTTCGCGCCTCGCGCTGCCTTCGGTGGCATCTTGCGCGTTCTGCAGCAGGTTGTGGATGACCTGCCGCAACTGCTGCGCATCTCCCAGGATGCGCGGACAGGCGGGATCGAGCTCCGCCCGCACTGGCACCTGCGAAGGCCCGCGCGCCGGGTCGCCCTCGCGCGCATAGAGGTGCAGCACGTCGTTCACCAGCGCGTTCAGGTCCACGGGCTTGAGTTCCGCGGCCGGCAGCCGCGCGTAGTCGCGGAACTCGTTGACCAGCCGCTTCATGGATTCGACCTGCTCCACGATCGTGTGGACGGATTTCCCGAGCATCGCGCGCTCGGGGTCGCCCAGCTTGGAGGCAAGCTTCAGCTCCAGCCGTTCGGCCGAGAGCTGGATGGGCGTGAGCGGGTTCTTGATCTCGTGCGCGAGCCGGCGCGCCACCTCGCCCCAGGCCTGCGCCCGCTGGGCGGAGACGATCTCCGAGATGTCGTCGAACACCAGCAGGCGCCCTTCGCTGGGCAGGGGCGCGCCGCGCGCGACCAGCGTCACCATGTTGGCGGCGGCGCCCGCATGCGCCAGGTTCAACTCGAAGGTCTGCTGCCAGTGGTCCACCAGGATGGTGTGGGTGCGCTCCTGCAGGAAGTCGTCGAAGCGCTGCTGCACGTCGGCGCCGAAGGCCTCCAGCCCCGGCACTTCGGCCAGCGGCCGGCCGCGGTACGCGTCCAGCGGCACGTGCAGGATCTCGGCGGCGCCGGGGTTGGAGGTCTCGATGAGGCCCTGCGCATCGAGCACGATCACGCCCGCGGTGAGGTTGTCCAGGATGGTCTGCAGGTGCCCGCGCGCCGCGCTCACTTCCTCGATGCTGCGTTCCACCGCGTAGCGCGCGTCGGCGAGCTGCTGCGTCATGTCCGCGAAGGAACGCGTGAGGCCACCGAGTTCGTCCTTGCCTTGCAGCGCCGGCTTGGGCGAGAGGTCGCCGGCCGCGACCTCGCTCACGCCGGCGGCCAGCAGCAGCAGCGGCCGCATCAGCTGGTTGCCCAGGATGATCGCCAGCAGCACCGCGCCGAACACGGCGAGGAACAGGCTCAGGGTGAGCGTGCCGATGTACATGCGCCGCAGGCCCTGGCGCGCCAGCGCCCGCTCCTGGTATTCGCGGTTGGCCTCCTGCACCGCGATGGCGTTGGCCACCAGCGCCGGCGGGATGGTCACCGTGGCCTGCAGGTAGCGCGACTCGGCCAGCAGCCCCAGGCTCGGTTGCGGCACCGGCACGATCGCCTTGATGCGCGCGGTGCTGGCCGAGGCCGCGCCGGGATCGTCGAAGCCTTCGATCACCGTCACGCTGCGCTGCGCGCGCACGGCCCGCAGCTGCTGCGGCGTGGGGCGCTCGGGCCTCAGCTGGAAGCGCGAGGCGCCCGCGCTCGCGATCATCTGGCCGGCGCCGTTCCACAGCACCACGTCGGCGGCGCCGAGCTGGTCGCGGATGCGCTCCAGCACCAGGCCGGCGGAGGCATCGGGCGTCTCGGCCAGCCGCTCCGCCGCTGCGCGGCTCTTGCTCGCGAGGTCGCTGGAGAGCGTGTCGAGCGTGGCGCGCCCCAGGTTCAGGCCGGCTTCCAGGGCGCCTTCCACCTTCACGTCGAACCAGGTCTCGATCGAGCGCGAGACGAACTGGTAGGACACGACGTAGATCAGCACCCCCGGCACCACGCCCACCAGGGTGAAGATCAGCGACAGCTTCACCAGCAGCCGGCTGCCGAACTTGCCGCGCCGCAGGCGCGAGGCGAGCCGCACGAACACCCACAGGATCACGGCCAGCAGCACGCCGGCCACCACCATGTTGAGCGCGAACAGGCGCCCGTAGTTGCGCTCGTAGAACTCGCGGTTGTTGGTTGCCTGCGTGAGCAGGAACATCAGCACGATGCCGATGCCGATCGCCACCGCGATGCCCACCACGATGGCCCAGCGCCAGGCGCGCGAGCTTTCGATCAGCTTGCGCGGCGGGCCTTCGGGCGGGCGCGGCAGCGTGGTCACTTGGAATCGAGCTGCAGGCGCTGGTTGCGCACGGCCAGGATGATCCAGTCGGCCTGCCCCACCGCGCCGATCTGGAACGGGCGCGGCAGCTGCGACACGTCGAGCCGGAAGCGGAAGTCGATCGTGTGGACCGAGTCGGGGTCCACGGCCGATGCACGCGCGATGCGCCAGCCGGAGATGCGCTGCAGCGCGGCCAGCGCCTCGTCGCGGGTGTCGAAGTTCTGCCCCAGCACCAGGCCGGCGTTGCCGATCGGCGCCGAGGACACCTGCAGCCGCCAGCGCCGCGTGAGCGGCTGGTAGGACAGGCGCATGTGGCGCGTCGCGAAGGCCACGCGCTTGTCGTACCAGTACCAGCGGTCCCGGTAGATGGCGGCCTCGGCGAGGAAGTACATGGGGATGCCCTTCGCCAGCGCATCATCCACCACCTGCGGCAGCTCGAAGCGCACCGCGGCGCTCAGCAGCACGTCGTCTTCGGTGCGCTCCACCTCGAGCTGGGTGACTTCGGCCATGTGGATCTGGGCCGAGGCGTCGCGCCCGCCGGCCAGCGCCAGCACCAGCGCCAGGGCGCACAGCCCCACGGCGACGAACAGGGCGCGCTCAGGCCTCCGGGCGGGTCGCCGGTGCATGCCGTGCACTCTTTTGCACCACCGCGTAATAGAAGCCGTCGTGGTCACGTGGCTCATTGTCCCGGACGCCTTCGGGATGCGCCCGGTCCCGGGGCAGGAAATGGCCCGGCCCGGGCCGCAAAAGAGCCGAGCTGTTGTGTGCAAGAAACGCCTCGATCTGCTGCGCGCCTTCGGCCCGGAAAACCGAGCAGGTGCAGTACACGAGCGTACCGCCCGGCTTCAGCAGCGGCCACAGCGCAGTGAGCAGGCGCTTCTGCTGGGCGGCAAGCTGCGCCACGTCGGAAGCGCGCCGCAGCCAGCGCACGTCGGGGTGGCGGCGCACCACGCCGGAGGCGGTGCAAGGCGCATCGAGCAGGATGGCGTCGAAGGGCTCGCCATCCCACCAGGCCGCGGGCTCGCCCGCATCGGCGGCGCGCACTTCGGCCTGCAGGTCGAGCCGCTGCAGGTTCTGGTGGATGCGCTCGCAGCGCACCGGGTCGACGTCCAGGGCCAGCACGCGGGCATGGCGCGCCAGCTCGCACAAATGCGCGGTCTTGCCGCCCGGCGCGGCGCAGGCGTCCAGGATGCGCAGCGGCGCGTCGAGGGGCAGTCCCTCCAGCAGCAGTTGCGCGGCCAGCTGCGCGCCGGCATCCTGCACCGACCAGAGGCCGTCGGCGAAGCCGGGGATCGCGTCCACGGGATGCGGCCGGTCGAGAATGAGGCCGTGCAGCCCCACCGGCTCCGAATCGATGTGCTGCGCCGCCAGCAGCTGCTGCAATGGCTCGCGCGAGATCCGGTGCGTGTTCACGCGCAGCGTCATCGGCGCGGGCGTGTTGTTCACCTCCAGCACCTGCTCCCAGTCCTGCGGATGATCGTGCTGCAGCCGCGCGATCCACCACTGCGGATGGTTCCAGCGCGCCACCGGGTCGGCCTCGGTGGCGGCGACCAGGGCCTCGCGCTCGCGCAGGAAGCGGCGCAGGCAGGCGTTGATGAAGCCCTGCTGCGCGCGCGTCTCCTTGCCGCGCTTGGCGGCTTCCACGGCCTGGTCCACCAGTGTGAAGGGCTCGTAGGGCGCGCCCTCCTCCTGCCAGGCGAGCGCCAGGGCGGTGGTGAGCAGGGCATCGGCCGCGGGCGGCGGCGGCTTGCGTGCCAGCTGGCGGCGCAGCGCTTCCGCGCGGCCCAGGTGGCGCAGC
>NZ_DASSVG010000303.1:0-2883 GCF_035706265.1 Ramlibacter sp.
TGCCTTCGGCGCGCGTGGTGTCGGCGCCGCGTTGCGCGCCGACCAGCCGGTTCTGCTCGGCGAGGTTGCCGTGGGCGTTGCGGGCGAACGCCGGCAGCATGGAAGTGACCTTGGCCGGCACCGGGCAGTCGCGCATGCAGGCCTTGGCCAGCACGTCGGGCCGGGCGGCGCCGCCCAGTTCCCTGCCGGGCCACAGCGCATGGGCCGTGGTGAGCCCGTTGCGATTGGGCAGGCGCTGCTGCACCTGGGCGATGTTGCGGTCGCTCAGCTCGAAGTCGTCCGGCACGATGCGGCCCAGGTTCAGCAGGTAGGCCGTGACCGCGTACACCTCGTCGGCGGACAGCGACTTCGGCTGGTTCCACGGCATGGCGCGGTTGATGTAGTCCCACAGCGTGGAGACGCTCGCCACCTTCATCAGCGTGGTGCGGGCGGGATAGTCGGTGCGCCGCAGGTTGGCCACGCGGCCGGTGCGGATGTCTTCGTCGGTCGTGCCGCCCACCAGCGGGTTGAACACCTCGTTGGATTCGCCGAACACGCCGTGGCAGCTGGCGCAGCGCGCCTCCCACACCTCCTGCCCCCGGGCCACCGTCCCGGCGCCCTTGGGCAGGCCCTTGAAGTCGGGCCGCACGTCGATGTCCCAGGCCGCCACTTCCGCTTTCGTCGCGTCGCGACCGATGCCGGGGAAGTCGCCCGCGCGCGCCGGCCCTTGCGCCAGCAGGACCAGCGCGCCGGCCGCGATCAGGGCGGCCAGCGCCCTACGAGACCTGGACATTCTTGACCTCGCCGCTTTCCTGCACCAGCCAGGACTGGATCGCGTTGTTGTGGTAGATCGAGCGCGTGCCGCGCACCGCGCGCAACTGCCGCGAGCTGGGTTGCACGTAGCCCGTTTCGTCGGTGGCGCGGCTCTGCACGATCGTCGGCTTGCCGTCCCAGACCCAGTCGATGTTGAAGCGCGTGAGGCACTTGCTCAGGACCGGCGTCTCCAGCCGCGCCTGGCGCCAGTTGCGCCCGCCGTCCACCGACACGTCGACGCGCTTGACCTTGCCGCGGCCGGACCAGGCCAGGCCGGTGATGTTGTAGAAACCCTTGTCCAGCAGCACCTGGCCGCCGGAAGGCGTGGTGATCACGCTCTTGCACTCCTGGATGCTGGTGTACTGGCGGTGCTGGCCGTCGGGCATCAGGTCCACGTAGTGCACCGTCTCGTCCTTGGTGCCATAGGGCTGGTCGCCCACCTCGATGCGGCGCAGGTACTTCACCCAGCTCACGCCCTGCACGCCCGGCACCACCAGCCGCAGCGGATAGCCGTTCTCGGGCCGCAGCATCTCGCCGTTCTGGCCGAAGGCGACCAGCACTTCGCCCGATTCGACCAGGCTCATGGGGATGGTGCGCGTCATGGAGGAGCCGTCGGCGCCCTCGGCCAGCAGGAAGCGGCCCTTCTTGAAATCGGCGCCGGCCAGCTGCAGCAGCGTGATCAGCGGCACGCCCGTGAACTCGCTGCAGGAGAGCATGCCGTGCGTGTACTGGCAGGTCGGCACGGCCACGTTGCCCCACTCCATGCCGGTGTTGGCGCCGCACTCGATGAAATGGAAGCGCGACACCGAGGGCAGCCGCATGATCTCGTCGAGCGTGAACACCTTGGCGGCCTTCACCAGGCCGTTGACCATGAGGCGGTGCCCGCGCGGATCGACGTCCCACCAGCCCTGGTGGTGGCGCTCGAAATGCAGGCCGCTGGGCGTGACGATGCCGAACAGCGACTGCAGCGGAGCGAAGGAGACGGAAGCCTGCGCGGTCTGCGTCAGCCCGGGGCTCTGGCGGCGCTGCACGTTGCGCTCGTACTTCGAGGGCTTGCCGTAGCCGTCGGTGACGACGGGCTGGCCGAGGCCGCGCGAATGCTCCGGCAGCTCCAGGATGGCCGGGTCGCCGTCGGCCGGCGCGCTCGCGGCAGCTGCGACACCGGCGCTCGCCGCCGCGACCCCAGCCGCCGCGGCGGCGAAGGCGCCGCGCAGGAAGTCGCGCCGGCCTTCCTTCGCCTGCGCGAACACCTCGCGCACGCCGGCAGGGTCGATGAAGTTCTCCGGCGCCTTGCGCAGGCGGCCGGATGCTCGGTTCGAAATCAAAAGGGGACTCCTCTCCTCCGTGCGGCGCCGTTGCTGGATCGCCGTCAACTAATATAAGCGTACACTGATTTTGTTGACGTACCGCAGCGATCGTCGCTTTTCCGATCGGGACAAACCCGGATCGACACTACTTCTGCTGCCGCTCCATCAGCAGGTAGGTGTTGTAGGCATTCATGCGATTGGCCGCCTTGAACAGCGGCAGGTGCTCGAAGCGCGACCAGTCGGTGCGCGCATACGCCTCGTCGAAGGGATCCATGTCGCGCGCGGCGGCGCCCATGGTTTCGCGGAGGTAGGCCAGGTAGTCGCGCGTGAGCTGCAGGTCCGCGCGCGCCGAGTCGGAGCGCGGCCCGTGCCCGGGCAGCACCGCGTCGGCATCGAAGCGCAGCAACAGGTCGAGCGAGGCGATCCAGTGCCGGCTGTCGGCCTGGCCGACGAAGGGCACGCGGCCGCGGAACACGATATCGCCGGCGAACAGCACCCGCTCGCCGGGCAGGTACACCACCAGGTCTTCCGGCGTGTGCGCGGGACCGACCGGCTGCAACTGCAAGCGCGTTCCGCCCAGATCCAGCTCGCGCGCGTCATCGATCCATTCGTCCGGCGTCACCAGCTGCGTCTGCGCGTCGATCCAGGGTGCCAGGTCGACGCGCGAGGCCGCGAGCCGCGCCGCTGCGGTCTCCGAGTGCAGGTACTCCAGCACGCCGCGCTGCGCCAGGATGCGCGCGCCGCGGCGGCGGAACTCCTGCAGGCCGTAGACGTGGTCGGCGTG
>NZ_DASSVG010000304.1:0-4513 GCF_035706265.1 Ramlibacter sp.
ACCAGCGGCGGCCGGGTGACGCGCTGGGAGCACAACTTCCAGCGCGCCATGGTGGTGCCGGAGCAGTCGGCGGTGCTGCTGGGCCTGCTGATGCTGCGCGGCCCGCAGACGGCGGGCGAACTGCGCATCCACAGCGAGCGCTGGTACCGCTTCGCCGACATCTCCTCGGTGGAGGCCTTCCTCGAGGAGCTGCGCAGCCGCACCGAGGCCAAGGGCGGCCCGCTGGTGGTGCAGCTGCCGCGCGCCGCCGGCGCGCGCGAGGCCCGCTGGGCCCACCTGCTGTGCGGGCCGGTGGACGTGGCCGCAGCCGAGGCGAGCGCCGAAGCGAAGGCCGGCAACGGCGCCCTGGCCGCCCGCGTGAGCGCGCTGGAGGAGGAGGTGGCGCAGCTGCGCGACCTGGTCACCGACCTCGCCACGCAGCTCGGTTTGTCACCGCCTGGACACCCGAAGACGAACGACCGTGCTTGAATGACGGCTTGCCCTGGAGAGAGACGATGGATCTAGCTTTCACACCCGAAGAACAGAAGTTCCGCGAAGAGGTGCGCGCCTGGGTGCGCGAGAACCTGCCGCAGGAGATCGCGCACAAGGTGCACAACGCCCTGCATCTCACCCGGGATGACATGCAGCGCTGGGCGAAGATCCTGGGCAAGAAGGGCTGGCTCGGCTACGGCTGGCCCAAGCAGTTCGGCGGCCCGGGCTGGACGGCGGTGCAGAAGCACCTGTTCGAGGAAGAGACGGCCCTGGCCGGCGCACCGCGCATCGTGCCCTTCGGCCCGGTGATGGTCGCCCCCGTGATCATGGCCTTCGGCTCGCCCGAGCAGCAGAAGCGCTTCCTGCCCGGCATCGCGAGCGGCGAGGTCTGGTGGAGCCAGGGCTACAGCGAGCCGGGCGCTGGCTCGGACCTGGCATCGCTCAAGACGCGCGCCGAGCGCAAGGGCGACAAGTACATCGTCAACGGCCAGAAGACCTGGACCACGCTGGCGCAATACGGCGACTGGATCTTCTGCCTGGTGCGCACCTCCACCGAAGGCAAGCCGCAGACCGGCATCTCCTTCCTGCTGATCGACATGAAGTCGCCCGGCGTCAGCGTGCGGCCGATCATCATGCTCGATGGCGGCCACGAGGTGAACGAGGTGTTCTTCGACAACGTCGAAGTGCCGGCGGAGAACCTGATCGGCGAGGAGAACAAGGGCTGGACCTACGCCAAGCACCTGCTCTCGCACGAGCGCACCAATATCGCCGACGTCAACCGCGCCAAGCGCGAGCTGGAGCGCCTGAAGCGCATCGCGCGCAGCGAAGGCATGTACACCGACACGCGCTTCCGCGACGAGATCGCCAAGCTGGAAGTGGACGTGGTGGCGCTGGAGATGCTGGTGCTGCGCGTGCTCTCCGCCGAGAAATCGGGCAAGAACCCGCTGGACATCGCCGGCCTGCTGAAGATCAAGGGCAGCGAGATCCAGCAGCGCTACACGGAGCTGATGATGCTGGCCGCCGGCCCCTACGGCATCCCCTTCGTCAAGGAGGCGATGGAAGCCGGCTACCAGGGCGACTACGTGGGCGCCGCCTGGCTGGCGCCGCTGGCCGCCACCTATCTGAACATGCGCAAGACCACCATCTACGGCGGCTCGAACGAAGTGCAGCGCAACATCGTGGCCCAGACGGTGCTGGGCTGAGGGAGGCAGACATGGATTTCAACTTCTCCGACGACCAGGAACAACTGCGCGACGCCGTGCGCAGGTGGGTGGACCGCAGCTACACCTTCGAGCGCCGGCGCGCCATCACCAAGGCGGGCGGCTTCGACCGCGCGGCCTATGGCGAGCTGGCGGAACTGGGCCTCGCCGGCCTCTACGTGCCCGAGGACCAGGGCGGCATGGGCATGGGCCCGGTCGAGGCGATGGTGGTGATGGAGGAACTGGGGCGCGGCATCGTGCTGGAGCCCCTGAAGCAGACGCTGGTCGCCAGCGGCGTGCTCGGCGCCTATGCGCCCGAGGCCGTGCGCGCCGAGTGGCTGCCGAAGATCGCCGCCGGCGAGGCGCTGGTGGTGCTGGCGCACCAGGAACGCAAGGCGCGCTACCGCCTCGACGCCTGCGAAGCCACCGCGCAGGGCGGGGCCCAGGGCTGGAAGGTCTCCGGCGACAAGAGCGTCGTCCCCGCCGGCGACCAGGCCGACGCCTTGCTGGTGCCCGCCCGCGCCAACGGCCGGATCGCCCTCTTCCTGGTCGAACGCACGGCGCAGGGCGTGAGCACCCGCGGCTATCCCACGCTGGAAGGCGGCCGCGCCGCCGAAGTGCAGCTGCGCGACGCGCCCGCCACCCTGGTGGCCGAGGAAGGCCTGCCGGCGCTGGAGCACGCGGTGGACATCGGCATCGCTGCGACGTGCGCCGAAGGCGTCGGCGCGATCGACCGCACCATGCAGCTCACGGCCGAATACCTGAACACGCGCAAGCAGTTCGGCGTGACGCTCTCCACCTTCCAGGCCCTGCGCCATCGCATGGCGGACATGAAGATGCAGCAGGAGCTGGCCCGCTCCATGAGCTATTACGGCTCGCTGAAGCTCAATGCGCCGCTGGAGGAGCGCCGCCGCGCGCTGGCCCGCGCGAAGTACCAGCTCGGTGTCTCGCTGCGCTTCGTCGGCCAGAACTCGGTGCAGCTGCATGGCGGCATCGGCGTGACCGACGAATACGTGGGCAGCCACTACTTCAAGAAGTTGACGCAGCTCGAACTCGAGTTCGGGGATACCCTGCACCATCTCGGCGAGGTCTCGGCAAGAATGCAGGACACCGCCGGCGTGTTCGCCTGACGGCGTCTCACCCCTTACGGAACGCCCGCGGCTTGCGGGCGTTTTCATTTCTGGAGGAGGCTGGTGGTGCGCCGCGAAGCGTGCGAACCCCAGTAGAACGAAACGAGCATTTTCAGGAACAAGAAGCCATGACCACCCGACGCGAGATCCTCGCGCTCCCGGCGGCGCTGATCCTCGGCGCCTGCGCCTCCGGGCCTTCCGCTTCGGCGTATCCGCCGATCGTCTTCGTCCACGGCAACGGCGATTCCGCCTCGATCTGGCAGACCACGTTGTGGCGCTTCGAATCGAACGGCTGGCCGCGCGATCGCCTGTTCGCGCCCGACCAGCCCTACCCGCTGGCGCGAGACGACGACGAAGTGGAGCAGGCCGGCCGCTCCTCCACCGCACAGCACATGGCCTTCCTGCGCGAGGAGGTGGAGAAGGTGCTGCAGGCCACCGGCGCGCGCCAGGTGGTGCTGGTCGCCAACTCGCGTGGCGGCTACGCGGTGCGCAACTACATCCAGAACGGCGGCGGCGCCGCCAAGGTGAGCCACGCCATCCTGGCCGGCGTGCCGAACCACGGCGTGTGGAACGTGCCGGGGCGGCTACCCCATAACGAGTTCGCCGGCAACGGCCCCTTCCTGCAGGCGCTCAACGCGCCCAAGAACGCGCAGGGCGACGAGGTGGCCGGCCCGGTGAAGTGGCTCACGATCCGCTCGGACAACAACGACAAGTACGCCCAGCCCCTGGGCCTGTGGATCGGCAACCCCAAGCTGGACACCGGCGTCACCTACGAAGGCCCGGCCCTGAAGGGCGCGACCAACGTGGTGCTGCCGAAGGTGGACCACCGCGAGACCGCGTTCTCGCCGGCCGCCTTCGGGGTCATGTGGCGCTTCCTCACCGGCAAGGCGCCGGCCACGCTGCAGGTCGTGCCGGAGGAGCGGGTGGTGGTCTCCGGCAAGGTGACGGGTTCGGGCGTCTCGTCCACCGACCCGGCCAGCGGCGCCTTCCCCAACAACCTGCCCTTGCCGGGCGCGAAGCTGGAGGTGTATGCCACCGACCCGGCCACCGGCGAGCGGCGGGGCGACGCGGTGCTGACGCAGACCGTCGGCGCGGATGGCGCCTGGGGCCCGCTGCAGGCCCGGCCCGGCACGCCCTACGAGTTCGTTCTGTCCGCGCCGGGGTACTCGACGACGCACATCTACCGCAATCCCTTCCCGCGTTCCAGCGCCATCGTGCACCTGCGGCCGGACCGCATCGCGATCTTCGAGCGCCGCGCCATCGCCCTGGTGATGCTGACGCGGCCGCGCGGCTACTTCGATCCGCAGCGCGACAAGATCGTGTTCGAGAACCGCACCCCGCCCCCGGGCGTGGTGCCCGGCGCCGGCGTCTCCAGCTCGCGCCTGCAGCTGCTGGAAGCCGGCAAGCCCGTGCACGCCCAGTTCAACGGCGAAAAAATCGCCGGCCGCACGTGGCCGGTGGTGAACAACGAGGTGGCGGTGCTCGAGTTGACGTATTAGCGCCGGCTGTTCACTTACGGGCTCGGCGGCTGTTCGTAGGCTGGTGCTGAGCGCATTTCCGAGGCGGGAGCCTCGGAAATGCCCGAAGCCCAGCGCTTTCGCGCTGATCGCTGGGCTTCGGGCTATCGCCTCTCAGCGCCAGCCTACGATCAGGGCTGTCGCCGCTCAGCGCCAGGCACGAAACCGCACCCCGTGCCGGCGGGGCCGCTCACGC
>NZ_DASSVG010000305.1:0-3553 GCF_035706265.1 Ramlibacter sp.
CGCCGGCGTCCGGCAGCAGCGTCCCCGCCGCAATCCTCCGCAGGAGTGTCTCCTGCACGCCATCCTGGGGGCCGGGCCGGCTTGACGCGGGTCAACGGACGCGCGCCCGAGCGCGCCGCGGCTTTCCGCGGCGGCGCCGGCGTGCCATCCTTCCCGGTGATGGGCGATGCGTTCTTCCTCACCGGCGCACGCGGCACGGGCCGCGCGGCTTGCGCCGCCTTCCAGGTCCTGGTGCGGCCGGCGGGCGAGCGCGCGATGGAGGATGCGACGCTGCAGGCGCTGGTGCACGGCGCCTGCGAGGCGCACCAAGGCGAACTGCACTTCGCCTGGGAAGGTGCCGAGCCGATGCGCCGCGGCCTCGACTTCTTCCGCCGTGCCTGCGCGCTGCAGCAACAGCATGCCGGCGGCCGCACCGTGCGCAACACGCTGCACACCGGCGGCACGCTGATCGACGAGGATTGGGCCCGCTTCCTGGCCGCCGCCGGCTTCGGCGTGACGCTGCATGTCGACGGTCCGCCGCACGACGGCGCGCCCGACCGCCTGCTGCAGGCCGTCGGGCGGCTGCAGGCGCACGGCATCGCCTTTCACACGCAGACCACCGTGAGCGCGCAGAACGCGCGCGATCCCCTGGGCGTGTACCGCTACCTGAAGCAGCTCGGCGCCCGCCACCTGCAGTTCCTGCCGCTGGTGGAAGCCTGCGGCGAGCCGCGAGGGCCGCGCCGAACGGCGCGCGAAGTGCAACTCTCGCCGCGCACCGTCGGCTCCGTCGCCTACGGCCGCTTCCTCACCACCGTGTTCGGCGAGTGGCTCCGGCACGACGTCGGCCGCGTGTTCGTGCACCTCTTCGACAGCACCCTGCAGGGCTGGGTGCACGGCCGCGCGAGCCTGTGCAGCTTCGCGGAGACCTGCGCGCGCAAGGTGGCGATCGCGCACGACGGTTCGGTGTACGCCTGCGAGCGCTACCTCGATGCGGAGCACTGCATCGGCAGCCTGGCCGAGACGTCGCTGGCAGAGATGCTGTCGGCCCCGGCGCAGCGCGCCTTCGAGGACGCCAAGCGCGACACCCTGCCTTCGCAATGCCGCCGCTGCGACGTGCTGGCGGCCTGCCGCGGGGGCTGCCCGCGCCATCGCTTCCTGCATGCGGCCAGCGGCGGGCCGGCGGTGAACTACCTGTGCGCGGGCTACCGCCAGTTCTTCCGCGCCGTGGCGCCGCACATGCGCGCCATGGGCGTGCTGCTGCGCCAGGGGCGGCCCGCGGCGGACATCATGCGCTTCACGCCGCGGTAGCTCGATCGCTGGGCTTCGCGCTGGCGCGGCTCAGCGTCGGCGGCTGCCGCCGCCCCAGCCTACGGCAGGCCGGCCCCGGCTCGCGCAGATGGAGCGGCTTTGCGTAGGCTGGCGCTGGAGCGACAGCGAAAGCCCAGCGATCGGCGAGCGCAGCGAAGCCGGGGCTGCCGCCTTCAAACCGTGAAGATCTTCCCCGGATTCAGGATGTCGTTCGGGTCCAGCGCCCGCTTGATGGTGCGCATCATGGCCACCGCGCCCGGGCCCGCCTCGGCTTCCAGGAAGTGCATCTTGTGCAGCCCGATGCCGTGCTCGCCGGTGCAGGTGCCGCCCATCGCGAGCGCCCGCGCGATCAGGCGCTCGTTGAGGGCCTCGGCGCGCGCGCGCTCGTCCTCGCTGGCCGGATCCACCAGGTAGCCGAAGTGGAAGTTGCCGTCGCCCACGTGGCCGACGAGGAAGTAGGGGATGCCGCTCGCATCGGCCTCGGCCACCGATTCCAGCAGGCAGTCCGCCAGGCGCGAGATCGGCACGCAGGTGTCGGTGGTGATGGAGCGGCAGCCCGGGCGCGACTGCACGGCGGCGAAGTACGCGTTGTGCCGCGCCGTCCACAGGCGCGTGCGCTCCTCCGGCGTGGTGGCCCATTCGAAAGCCTTGCCGCCGTGGCCGGAGGCGATCTCCTGCACCGTCTCGGCCTGCTCCTTCACACCGGCCGGCGAGCCGTGGAATTCCATCAGCAGCATCGGCTCCTCGCGCAGCGAGAGCTTGCTGTGGGCGTTGACCACGCGCACGCTGTTGGCGTCGATCAGTTCCACCCGCGCGATCGGCACGCCGAGCTGGATGGTCTCGATGGTGGTCTGCACCGCATCGGCGATGGTGGGGAAGGAACACACCGCCGCCGAGATCGCCTCGGGCAGCGGATAGACGCGCAGCGTGATCTCCGTGATCAGCCCCAGCGTGCCCTCGCTGCCGACGAACAGGCGCGTCAGGTCGTAGCCGGCGGAGGACTTCTTCGCCCGCGTGCCGGTGCGGATCACCTCGCCGCTCGCCGTGACCACCTCCAGCGCAAGCACGTTCTCGCGCATGGTGCCGTAGCGCACGGCGTTGGTGCCGGAGGCGCGGGTGGCGCTCATGCCGCCGATCGAGGCGTCGGCGCCGGGATCGATCGGGAAGAACAGGCCGGTGTCGCGGATCGCTTCGTTGAGCTGCTTGCGGGTGACGCCCGGCTGCACCGTGACGGTGAGGTCGTCGGCATCGACCGCCAGCACGCGGTTCATGCGGTTCACGTCGATGCTGAGGCCGCCGCGCACGGCCAGCAGGTGGCCCTCGATCGACGAGCCGGCGCCGTAGGGGATGACCGGCGTGCGGTGTTCGTTGCACAGGCGCAGCGCCTCGGCCACTTCGGCGGTGCTCTCGGCGAACAGCACGGCGCCCGGCGGCGGCACGGCGAAGGGCGATTCGTCGCGGCCGTGTTGCTCGCGCACCGCCAGCGCGGTCGACAGGCGGGCGCCGAAGCGGGCCTGCAGCGCCTGCAGCAGCGCAGGGGGAATCTCCTGCTGCCGCACTTCGGGCAGCAACTGGGCGTGGGAGGTGGGCGCGTTCATGGCGCAAGGGTAGCAGCCGCCCTCCGCCAGCGACTACAGTGGATTCCTCTCCCGCGACGGAGCCACGCCATGCTGAAGGAACAGGTCCATGTCGGCCCCGGCAGCCTGCCGGGCGAACTGCTCATGCCGGAGGGCGCCACCGGCCTCGTGCTGTTCGCCCACGGCAGCGGCAGCAGCCGGCTGAGCCCGCGCAACGTGTTCGTGGCCCGCGCGCTGCACGCCCGCGCCCTGGGCACGCTGCTGTTCGACCTGCTGACGGAGCACGAGGCCCACTACCGGGCCAACGTGTTCGAGATCGCGCTGCTGGGCGAGCGGCTGCAGGAAGCGATCGCCTGGGTGCGCGCGCGCGCCGACGTGGGCGCGCTGCCGCTGGGCCTGTTCGGCGCCAGCACCGGCGCGGCCGGCGCGCTGCTGGCCGCGGCGCAGCGGCCGGACGACGTGGCGGCGGTGGTGTCGCGCGGCGGCCGGCCCGACCTGGCGCTCACCTCGCTGCCGCAGGTGCGGGCGCCGACGCTGCTGATCGTGGGCGGCGCCGACACGGAGGTGCTGGGGCTCAACCGCGTCGCCTTCGCGCACCTGGGCTGCGAGAAGCGGCTGGAAGTGGTGCCCGGCGCCACCCACCTGTTCGAGGAGCCCGGCACGCTGGAGCAAGTGGCGGAACTCGCCGG
>NZ_DASSVG010000306.1:0-5067 GCF_035706265.1 Ramlibacter sp.
GGTCGAAGAAGGCGATGAACGAGCCGTCCTGCAGGCGGAAGAAGAAGTGCGTGTAGGGGCAGTACTCGCCGGTGCTGGGCACGTGGTCGCTCTGGATGATGTGGTAGAGCGGCAGGCCCAGGATGTCTTCGTAGAAGTGGCGCGTTTCTTCCGCGTCGCGCGCGCGGTAGGCATAGTGGTGCAGCTGCCGGATCGGCGGCGGCGCGGGCAGGTTACTGCGGTCCTGGAGAACGGCGGCCATGGGGCTCCTCGGTTCGACAGTACGTGACACGTTCACTTTAACGGAATGCTCGGCCACGCCCACAGGGTGCGTGTAAAGTGTTATCAATTGACGTGCTCTCATAGCCAAAAGCGATCAACCGCATTGACCATGGCTATTAGACGCAGCGCCCGGGGCTCACTACGCTTGTTGCGTCCCCGGCGCCGCCGGGGCATAGGCTTCCTGTTCACCACCACGAAGGAGATTTCCATGGCAGCACTGAAGGGGTCCAAGACCGAGGAGAACCTGAAGGCCGCTTTCGCGGGCGAGTCCCAGGCCAACCGGCGCTATCTGTACTTCGCAAACAAGGCCGACGTGGAGGGCCAGAACGACGTGGCGGCGCTGTTCCGCTCCACCGCCGAGGGCGAGACCGGCCATGCCCACGGCCACCTCGAGTGGCTGGAACAGGTCGGTGACCCGGCCACGGGCCTGCCGATCGGCAGCACGCGCGACAACCTGAAGGCCGCCGTCGCCGGCGAGACGCACGAGTACACCGACATGTACCCCGGCATGGCCAAGACGGCGCGCGAGGAAGGCTTCGACGAGATCGCCGACTGGTTCGAGACCCTGGCCAAGGCCGAGCGCTCGCACGCCAACCGCTACACCAAGGCGCTGAACGAACTGGCCGACTGAGGTTGAGCGTTGAGTGTTGGGCGTTGAGCGCGAGCGCAACGCCCTTCCCTGAACGCTTCCCCGCTGAACGCTGAACGCTCAACGCCGAACGAACACGGAGAGTCCATGGCCGTCCGCGAAGGCAGTCTCGAGGCGCCCACGCGCCACCCGATCGACTGGAAGAACCCCGAGTTCTACGACGAGGAGAAATGCCTCCGGGAGCTGGAGCGCATCTTCGAGATCTGCCACGGCTGCCGGCGCTGCGTGAGCCTGTGCAAGTCCTTCCCCACCCTGTTCGACCTGGTCGACGAGGGCAAGACGGGCGAGATCGACGGGGTCGAGAAGCAGGACTTCTGGAAGGTGGTGGACCACTGCTACCTGTGCGACCTGTGCTACATGACCAAGTGCCCCTACGTGCCGCCGCACCAGTGGAACGTGGACTACCCGCACACCATGCTGCGCGCCAAGGCGATCAAGTTCCGCAAAGGCGGCGTCGACGCCGGCGCCAGGTTCCTCGCCTCCACCGACGTGCACGGCCAGTTCGCCGGCATCCCCATCGTCACGCAAGTGGCCAACAAGGTGAGCCAGAGCAAGCCGGCCCGCGCGGCGATGGAAAAGACGCTGCACGTCGACCGCGAGGCCTGGCTGCCCTCGCTGGCCACGCGCCGCTTCCGCAGCGCGGCGCCCAAGTCGGACGAGGGGACGGTGCGCGACGGCGAGCGCACGCCCGGCAAGGTGGCCGTGTTCGCGACCTGCTACGTCAACTACAACGAGCCCGGCATCGGGCTCGACCTGCTGAAGGTGCTGCGGCACAACGAGATCCCCTACGAGATCGTCAGCAAGGAGAAGTGCTGCGGCATGCCCAAGCTGGAACTGGGCGACCTCGAGTCGGTGGA
Source organism: Ramlibacter sp. (assembly GCF_035706265.1). Taxonomy (GTDB): domain Bacteria; phylum Pseudomonadota; class Gammaproteobacteria; order Burkholderiales; family Burkholderiaceae_C; genus Ramlibacter. The sequence goes on from NZ_DASSVG010000306.1 coordinate 1,768, forward strand.
TGCGAGCAAGCGCGCCAACATTCCGGTGCTCGTCAAGTACGCGCGCGAGGGCTGGGCCATCATCGCCACCGTGCCCAGCTGCACGCTGATGTTCAAGCAGGAGATCCCGCTGATGTACCCGGACGATGCCGACGTGCAGGCCGTCAAGGAGGCGATGTGGGATCCCTTCGAATACCTCGCCGCGCGGCGGCGCGACGGCCTGCTCAAGACCGAATTCCCGAATCCGCTCGGGAAGGTGAGCTACCACGTGCCCTGCCACCAGCGGGTGCAGAACATCGGCCGCAAGACCGAGGAACTGCTCAAGATGATCCCGGACACGACCGTGCACACCAACGAGCGCTGTTCGGGGCACGCGGGCACCTACGGCGTGAAGAAGCCCACCCACACCGCCGCGATGCAGATCGGCAAGCCCTTGTTCAAGCGCATGGCGGAGCACCCGCAGGGCGGCACGCCCGACTACATCAGCTCCGACTGCGCGCTGGCGGGCCACCACATCGACCAGGGCTTCGAGGTCAACGCACTCGGCGACCCGCAGTTCCACCATCCCATCACGCTGCTGCGCATCGCCTACGGACTGGACTGACCATGCAACTCACCGGCAGGATCACGGCCGACAGCCTCATGACGCTGGAGGCCTACGCCAAGTGGCGCAAGCAGCACAAGCCCGAGGTGATCGCGCACCGCCGGCTGCGCAGCGTGCCGCTCGGCGAGCACATCACCGTGCAGTTCGAGAGCGAGTTCACGATGCGCTACCAGATCCAGGAGATGCTGCGCATCGAGAAGATCTTCGAGGAGGAGGGCATCCAGGCCGAGATCGACACCTATGCCCCGCTGGTGCCGGACGGCGGCAACTGGAAGGCCACGATGCTGATCGAGTACCCGGACGTCAACGAGCGCCAGCGCGAGCTCGCCCGCCTGATCGGCGTGGAGGACCGCATGTTCGTCGAGGTGGAGGGCCACGCGCGCGTCTACGCGATCGCCGACGAAGACCTGGACCGCGAGAACGAGGAGAAGACTTCCTCGGTGCACTTCCTGCGCTTCGAGCTCACGCCGCCGATGCGCGATGCCGTGAAGGCCGGCGCCGGCGTGAAGCTCGGGTGCGACCACACCAACTACCCCGCGCACGTGGCGCTGGCGCCGGAGACGCTGGCTTCGCTGGCGGGGGATCTGCGGTGATCGGTCGCGGGGTTGCGGGATTCGTAGGCTGGCGCTGAGAGCGCGGAGCGCCGAAGCCCAGCTTCGCTGCGCTCGCTGATCGCTGGGCTTCGGCCTGAGGCGCTCAGCGCCAACGAAGACGGCGTCACCAAGCAGCTGCGCCTAAGCTGGTGCGAACAACTCCACCCGGTCCGTGATGATCCCATCCGTCCCCAGCGCAATCAGCCGCTGCGCCGCCCACTCGTCGTTCACGGTGTAGCTCAGGCAACGCATCCCTGCGCCCTGCACCTGTGCCACCGTCTGCGCATCCCACAGCGCGTGGTTGCACACGATGGCCACGCAGTCGAGCGAGCGGGCGATATCGAACCAGCCTTCCCACAAGGTATCCAGCAGCAGCCCGCGCGGCAGCCCGGGCTGCGCCGCCTGGGCCGCCTGCAGCGACTCGGGGCGGAAGGACGTGAGCAGCGGCGGCACGGCCTGGCCGGCCCAGATGCGGGCGGCGTACTGCGCCACCACCTCGCCGCTCGGGCGCTCCTGGCCCGGCGTGGGCTTGATCTCCACGTTCAGCAGCAGGCGGTTGGCGAGGCACCAGCGCGCGACGTTCTCGAACGTGGGCAGCGGTTCGCCGGCAAAGGCGCGCGAGTGCCAGCTGCCGGCATCGAGCCGCGCCAGCTGGTCCCAGGGCTGGTCGCCGCCGAGGCCGAGGCCGTTGGTGGTGCGCTCCAGCGTCGCGTCGTGCAGCAGGAAGGGCACGCCGTCGGCCGAGAGCTTCACGTCGCATTCGAACATGCGGTAGCCGTGCGCGGCGCCGAGGCGGAAGGCCGCCAGCGTGTTCTCCGGCGCCAGGGCGTTGCCGCCCATGCCCGCGCCGCGGTGCGCGATCCAGCGCGGATACGGCCACGAGTTCACGGAGCCCCCACGCTTGTCACTTCGTGTACTTCGCTGCCCCCCGAGGGGGCCTTCGCACCTTGGGGCGGCCCGGCGGTGCTCATGCCGCCATCCGTGCGCCGGTGTCGGCGTGGAACCAGTGCAGCCGGTCCTCGCGCGGACGCACGCGGATCACCTGGCCGGCGGCGGGCGCGGGACGGTTTTCCTCCACCCGCACGATCACCTGCTCCTCGCCGATGCGGCCGTAGACCAGGCGCTCGGCGCCGAGCATCTCCACGGTTTCGGTGCGCACTTCCCAGCCGCTGTCGGCCAGGTCGAGGTGTTCGGGCCGGATGCCCAGCAGCGCGCCGGCGCGGCCGCCCGGCGCCTCCTTCAGCAGGTTCATGGGCGGCGCGCCGATGAAGCTGGCGACGAAGGTGGAGGCGGGCCGGTGGTAGACCTCCTCGGGCGTGCCGAACTGCTCCATGCGGCCGGCGTTCATCACGATCATGCGCTGCGCGAGCGTCATCGCTTCCACCTGGTCGTGCGTCACGAACAGCGAGGTGATGCCCAGCTCGCGGTGCAGCTTCTGGATCTCGATGCGGGTCTGCGCGCGCAGCTTGGCGTCCAGGTTGGACAGCGGCTCGTCGAACAGGAACACCTGCGGCTGGCGCACGATGGCGCGGCCCATGGCCACGCGCTGGCGCTGCCCGCCCGAGAGCTGGCGCGGCTTGCGATCGAGCAGGTGGGCGAGCTCCAGGATGCCGGCCGCCTTGTCGACGCGGGCACGGATCTCCTCGGCCGGCAGCTTGCGGATCTTGAGCCCGTAGGCCATGTTCTCGAACACGCTCATGTGAGGGTAGAGCGCGTAGTTCTGGAACACCATCGCGATGTCGCGGTACGCCGGTTCCAGGTCGTTTACCACGCGGCCGCCGATGGCGATCTCGCCGCCGGTGACTTCTTCCAGGCCGGCGACCATGCGCAGCAGCGTGGACTTGCCGCAGCCCGAAGGCCCGACGATCACCACGAATTCGTGGTCGGCGATCTCGGCGTTGATGCCGTGGATCACCTGCAGTTGATGCTTGCCGGTGCCGTAGCGCTTGATGACGTTCTTGAGGGAGATTGCGGCCATTATTTCTCTGTATCCACCAGGCCCTTGACGAACCACTTCTGCATCAGGATGACGACGAAGGCGGGCGGGATCATCGCCAGCATGGCGGTGGCCATCACGGCGCCCCATTCCGTCTGCGCGTCGCCGCCGGAGATCATGCGCTTGAT
>NZ_DASSVG010000307.1:0-10645 GCF_035706265.1 Ramlibacter sp.
CGTGTCTTCGGACGGCTTCCTGAGCTACGCGCCGAATCCGAACGCGAGCGGCGTCGACGGCGTGACGTTCACGGTGTCCTACAACGGCGGCCCGGCCTCCGACCCGGCCACCGTGAACATCACGGTGACGCCGGTGAACGATGCGCCGGTGGCCGGTAGCACCACCATCCAGGCGGTGCAGAACGTCACGATGTCGATGAACCTGATCGCCAACGCGACCGATCCGGATGGCGTCTCCGACGTGAAGACGGCGGTGATCACCAGCTGGCCGGTGGAGCTGGGCCCGCAGCCGGTGCCGGTGAACGGTTCCATCACCATCGCGCCTTCGCTGATCGGCAACTACACCTTCGGCTACAAGGTGGTGGATGCCGCCGGCGTGCAGTCGGAGAACGACGGCGTCGGCACCGTGACGGTCATCGCCGGCGAGACGATCACGATCAACCGCGCCCAGATCGAGACGGACAAGATCCGGTGGCGTGTGGACGGCACGGACACGATCCGCTCCAGCCAGACGATCTCGATCACGTTCGCGAACGGCACGCTGTCGCGCGGCCCGAACGCCGGCCAGACCTGCGACGGTACCGACCGCATCCCCGAGTGCACGATCGGCACCACGGGCGTGACGGCCACCGGTACCTGGGCCCTGGATTCGAAGTTCGGCTCGACCTCCTTCCAGAACCCGGCGACCGCCGGTGGCTGGTCGGTGGTGCCGACCCGGATCCGTGCCTGGTCCAGCAACCCCGTCCTGGGCGGCGGTGCGGAAGCGACCATCTCGCGCAAGAACTGATCGAGTGCGAGCAAGGCAGCGGCGGTAGCTCCGCCGCTGTCGTGAGGGGTTGATATCACGGGTTCCGGCAGAGCCGCCTTGGCGGATCTGCCGGTTTTTTTTCGTTGGAGCTCCCGCTGAGCCTGCGAGGTGCGGGAAATTTCTGCGCCTGCGGCCCCGACCTGTTGTCGTCGATGAAACCAATCTTGCGTCGGAAGCGTCCTACCCCACGTTTGCTGCTCTTCCAACGAAAGGATCTGCTTGATGTTCAAGACCGGTGTTGCCACCCTCCTCGCTGCCGCCGCCACCGCCTTCGCCCCTGGCTTCGCGCACGCCGACGCGTTCGACACCGGCATGAACACGATGTGGGAAGTGCTCTGGCACCAGAGCGGCATTCCGACGCGGCTGGTCCGCTGGGAGCAGCAGGAGCTCAAGGTGCGCGTCGCGGGCGTGAACGCCGCGGCGCACCGGCAGCACATGCTGCAGGCGCTGCGCGACGTCGGGGCCGAGGCCGGCCTGCGCATCACCGACGTGAGCGACCTGCCTGCCCAGCCTGCGGACGTGAACATCGAGATCGCGCCGGACACCGCCCTGTCCGAGAACCAGCCGTGCGAGACGCGCCTGCACTTCAAGACCGAGACGCGCCTCGATTCCGTGGACATGAAGTTGCGCGACGGCGATGCGCGCCGCTGCGCCTACCACGAGTCCATGCACGTGATGGGCGTGCGCGGCCACCCCGAAGGCGCCACCGTGCTGAGCTACTTCACGGACCACACCGAAGGCCTGCTGCCGCTGGACCGCGCCATGCTGCGCGCCTGGTACTCGCCGCGCACGCGCGGCGGCATGACGCCGTTCGAGGTGCTGCCGATCCTGGCCGACCAGCTGGTGGCGATCCTCCCGGACAAGGCGCAGGCCCAGCAGTCGCGCGACCGCTACCTCGCCCGCACCGTGACGGAAATGCAGGCCTTCGCCGATGGCCGGGGCGACGTGCCCATGATCGTCAAGCGCTCCGGCAAGAGCACCGCGCAGGGCGTGCAATTCGGCCGCATGGAGATGAGCTATTTCCTCGGCATCGCCTACCAGAAGGGCGCCACCGTGGCGCAGGATCCGGCCCAGGCCGCCCTCTGGATGCAGCGCGCCGCCACCATGGGCAGCCGCCCCGCGCAGGCCAGCCTGTCCGGCATGCAAAGCTGATCGTCAACCCCGCGCAGGCAGGCGCCTACGCGCCGCAACCGTGCGGGCCGATGCGGGCCGGCCCGCGGCCTTGCCATCATCCTTTCGGCAGAAAGGACGCATGATGGATCGAAGAGAACGCAAGAGGCCCGCAGCGCAGCCGGGTTCGCGGCGGCGCACCGCCGCACTCCTGCTGGGATCGGCTGTGCTGCTTGCCGCGGCGCTGTCGGCGCGGCCCGTCCCGCACGAAGTGGTCGTGCAGTTCGGCGACGACGTCAGCGCCCGCGAAGCGGCCAACGCGCTGGCCAGCCTCGGCGCCACCGTGCTCTGGGTGAATCGCAGCGAGGGCGTCTGGGCCGTGCGCATGCCCGATCCCGGCGAGGCGTGGCGGCTCTACGACCGCGGCGCCGAACGCGTGACCGACGCGAAGTCCTACTCCTCCACGTAGCGCAGCCGCTCGCCTTCGCGCTGCACGAAGCCGCGGCCGACCTTGATGCGGATGCGGTGGCCGCGCGTGGTGCAGTCGGCCACCTGGTCCAGCAGTTCCTCCAGCTGTGCCGCGCTGGCGCTCGCCCCATGCGCCGCGCGCAGCCAGTGCCGCAGCGCGTTCGCCTGGCGCGCGCGCGGCAGCCTCTGCAGCGCCGTGAGCGCGGGCGTGCCGCCCATGCGTTGGAGGTCTTCCTGCGCTACGGTCTCCAGCAGTTCCTGCGCCTGCGCCGCATGGCGCGAGGAGCGCGCGAAGGTCTCGCGGTACTGCGGGAAGCACTCTTCCAGCGCCGGCAGCAGCACGTGGCGGATGCGGTTGCGGGTGAACGCGAGGTCGGTGTTGGTCGGGTCCTCGACCACGGTGATGCCCTGCGCGCGCAACCAGCCGCGGATCGCCTGCGCCCGCAGGGCCAGCAGTGGCCGCACGAACACCATGCCATCACGCTGGAACACCGGGGGCATCGCCGCCAGCCCCGGCAGGCCGGCGCCGCGGCTCAGGGCCAGCAGCAGCGTCTCCACCTGGTCGTCCGCATGCTGGCCCAGCAGCACGGATTGCAGGCCCGCATCGCGCGCCGCGCGCGCCAGCGCCTGGTAGCGTGCGATGCGCGCCACTTCCTCCGGGCTCTCGCCGCTCGCGTGCCGCGCATGCACGCGCCGCACCTGCAGCGGCACGCCGATCGCCTCGCAGGTGGCGCGGCAGTGCGCCTCGAAGCCATCAGCGGCATCCTGCAGGCCGTGGTGCACGTGGATGGCCTGCACCTGCCCGGGCCAGCGGCGGGCGGCGGCGAGCAGCAGCACGGTGGAATCGGCGCCGCCGCTGTAGGCGACGGCCAGGGGCAGCGGCAGCTGCAATCCCGCGAGCGCAGCCCCCGCGGGATTGGCGCGGGGATCAGGCGGCTTCGGCCTTGGTGTCGGAGAAGCGGCCATAGCTTTGCAGCCGCTCGTACCGCCGCTCCAGCAGCTCGCGCACCTTCAGGTCGGACAGCTGGCGCCACGCGTCGTTGAGCGCGCGCTTCAGGAAGGCCGCCATCTGCTTGTGGTCGCGGTGGGCGCCGCCCACCGGCTCGTTGACGATCTTGTCCACGAGGCCCAGCGCCTTCAGCCGGTGCGCGGTGATGCCCATGGCATCGGCCGCTTCCTGCGCCTTCTCGGAGGTCTTCCAGAGGATGGAGGCGCAGCCCTCGGGGCTGATCACCGAGTAGATCGAATACTGCAGCATCAGCACCTGGTCGGCCACCGAGATCGCCAGCGCGCCGCCGGAGCCGCCCTCGCCGATGATGGTGGTGATGATCGGCACTTCGAGCTGCGCCATCTCGTAGATGTTGCGGCCGATGGCCTCCGACTGGCTGCGCTCCTCGGCATCGATGCCGGGGAACGCGCCGGGCGTGTCGACGAAGGTGAAGACCGGCAGCTTGAACTTCTCGGCCGTCTTCATCAGCCGCAGCGCCTTGCGGTAGCCCTCGGGGCGCGTCATGCCGAAGTTGCGCAGCGCGCGCTCCTTCGTGTCGCGCCCCTTCTGGTGGCCGATCACCATGCAGGCGTTGCCGTTGAAGCGGGCCAGCCCGCCGACGATCGACTGGTCGTCGGCGAAGTGGCGGTCCCCGTGCATCTCCACGAAGTCCGTGAAGATCTCCTTGACGTAATCCAGCGTGTACGGCCGCTCCGGGTGGCGCGCGATCTTGGTGATCTGCCACGGCGTGAGCTGGCTGTAGATGTCCTTCGTCAGCTGCTGGCTCTTCTTCCCGAGCTGTTCGATTTCTTCGGAGATGTCGACTGCCGATTCCGTCTGCACGTAGCGCAGCTCCTCGATCTTGGTCTCCAGCTCCGCGATCGGCTGCTCGAAATCCAGGAAGGTCCGTTTGGCCAAGCGTTGCTCCTCTATGTGCCCTCCGCTGCAGTGCTCCGCGGTCAATAGGCCACGGGCAGCGGGTCGAGCGAGCGCCAAATATACCAAGTCGCGACCGAGCAATAGGGATTCCAGGCCTCGGCCACCTCGCGGGCGTCGCTGCGGCTCACCGGGTCGCCCGAGAAATAGTTCCTGCTGATGCCCGTGATGAGCCCCACGTCGTCGAGGGGCAGCACGTTGGGCCGCATCAGGTGGAAGATCAGGAACATCTCCGCCGTCCAGCGGCCGATGCCGCGGATGCCCACCAGCTCGCCGATGATCTCCTCGTCGCTCATGGCGCGCCAGGCGTCGACGCGGATCGCGCCCGAGTCGAAATGCAGGGCCAGGTCCACCAGGTATTCGATCTTGCGCGCCGACAGGCCGGCCTGCCGCATGTCGTCCACCTTGAGCTTCAGCACGTTGGCGGCCGTCATGCGCCTCGGCAGCGCGGAGAACCTGTCCCACACGCTCTGCGCCGCCTTCACCGAGATCTGCTGGCCCACGATGCTGCGCGCCAGCGTGGTGAACGCGTCGCCGCGCGACTGCAGGCAGGCGTTGCCGAACTGCGGGATGAGCCGCTTCAGCACGCGGTCCTGCCGGCTGAGGTACTTGCGCGCCTCCTCCCAGACTCCGGGGTGACGAGTCCGTTGCCGTCGAGGGTCAAGACTTCGCCTCCCACGTGGTGCCGGTGGGCGAATCCTTCAGCACGATGCCCTGATCGAGCAGTTCCTGGCGGATGCGGTCGGCCGCGGCGAAATCCTTCGCCTTCTTGGCCGCCGCGCGGGCGTCGATCTGCTGCTGGATGGTCGCCTCGTCGAGCGCCGCACCGGCGCGCAGGAAGGCCTTGGGGTCGCCCTGCAGGATGCCCAGCGTGGCGCCCAGCGCCTTCAGCAGCCCGGCGCGCTCGGGCGAGCGCGTGCGGTTCACCTCCGCGGCCAGCTCGAACAGCACCGCCACCGCCTCGGGCGTGCCGAAGTCGTTGTCCATCGCGGCCTTGAAGCGCGCGGCGAAGGGCTCGTTCCAGTCGATCTGCACGGGCGCCGGCGCGACCGAATCGAGCGCGGTGTAGAGGCGCTTCAAGGCCCCGCGCGCGTCTTCCAGGTGCACGTCGCTGTAATTGAGCGGGCTGCGGTAGTGCGCGCGCAGGATGAAGAAGCGGATCGTCTCGGCGTCGAACTGCTCCAGCACCTCGCGGATGGTGAAGAAGTTGCCGAGCGACTTCGACATCTTCTGGTTGTCGATGTTCACGAAGCCGTTGTGCATCCACAGCTTCGCCAGCGGCACGCCGTTGGCGCCCTCGCTCTGCGCGATCTCGTTCTCGTGGTGGGGGAACTGCAGGTCCGCCCCGCCGCCGTGGATGTCGAAGGTGTTGCCAAGCAGCGCGCACGACATGGCGGAGCACTCGATGTGCCAGCCGGGGCGCCCGCGCCCGTAGGGGCTCTCCCATTGCGCGTCGGCCGGCTCCTCCGGCTTGGCGGACTTCCACAGCACGAAGTCGAGCGGGTCCTCCTTGCCTTCGAGCACCGCGACGCGCTCGCCGGCATGCAGTTCGTCGAGCGACTTGCCGGACAGCTTGCCGTAGCCGGGGAAGCGGCGCACCGCGTAGTTCACGTCGCCGCCCTCGGCGCGGTAGGCGAGCCCCTTGTCCTCGAGCTTGCGCACGATGTCCAGCATCTGCGGCACGTAGTCGGTGGCGCGCGGATCGTGGGTGGGGCGTTCGATGCCCAGGGCGTCGAAGTCGCGGTACATCTCGGCGATCATGCGGTCGGTGAGCGAGCGCACGGTCTCGCCATTCTCGACCGCGCGGCGGATGATCTTGTCCTCGATGTCCGTGATGTTTCGCACGAAGGTCACGCGATAGCCCGACGCCTTCAACCACCTTTGCACCACGTCAAACGCCACGTTGGCGCGCGCGTGGCCCACGTGGCACAGGTCGTAGACCGTCATGCCGCAGACGTACATCCGGACGTGGCCGGGTTCGAGCGGCGAAAAGTCCTCCAGCGCACGCGTGAGCGTGTTGTAGATACGCAGGCTCATTGGAATCTCGGGGGCGCCGCCGGCGCCAGGGCCGCGGGCGGAAGGTTGTTGTTCTGGACCGATGCCATCGAGCCGCGGCGCGGCCCCACGGCTACAATCGGCACGCAGTATATAGCCCCGTCCGAGGGCTGTCATGGCGTTGGAACAAGGGTTCTCATGAAGTTTGCGCGCGCGGAATTCCGCATGTCACTCGGCCTGGCGGTGCTCGCCGCGGCCCTGCTCGCGGCGCACCCGGCACGCGCCGACGAGTATGGCGACGTGAACCAGCTGCTGCGCTCGGGCAAGCCCACCGAGGCGCTCGCGAAGGCCGACCAATACCTCGCCGCCAAGCCCAAGGATCCGCAGATGCGCTTCCTCAAGGGCGTGGTGCTCACCGAGGCCGGCCGCACCGACGAAGCCATCGCCGTCTTCCAGAAGCTCACCGAGGACTACCCGGAGCTGGCGGAGCCCTACAACAACCTCGCCGTGCTGTATGCCGGCCAGGCGCAGTTCGACAAGGCGCGCGCGGCGCTGGAGATGGCGATCCGCAACAATCCCGGCTACGCCACCGCGCACGAGAACCTGGGCGACGTGTACGCGAAGCTGGCCAGCCAGGCCTACAGCCGCGCGTTGCAACTGGATGCACGCAATACAGCAGTGCAACCCAAGCTGGCGCTGATCCGCCAGCTGTTCTCGCCCGGCGCGAGCCGCGGCGCAGGCGCCGAGTCCACCTCGCCGCGCACCAACGCGGATGGAGGTAGTTGATCGGCAGCGCGCCCACGCCACGGAAGTCCTCGAGCGACTTCGGGCCGGGATTGCTGGCGGATCGACACCATGGTGGTAACCTTCGGCGAGGTGCCCGAGCGCGCCCGCTCGGGCGTGAGCCGAAGGCCCTACTGGGTGCGGCAGGGTCCGCAGTGGAAGATCTTCTTCGAAGGAGTGCTTGGTTGATGTCCTCGTTCACGCGCCGCGCCGCGGCTGTCCTCGTTCTCGCCTGCGCTGCCGGCACCGCCTGGGCGGCCGACGCGCCCCGGGTCAAGTTCAACACCACGGCCGGCGACATCGTCATCGAGGTCTATCCGGACAAGGCGCCGAAGACGGTGGAGAACTTCCTGCAGTACGTGCGCGACCACCACTACGACGGCACGATCTTCCACCGCGTGATCAACAACTTCATGATCCAGGGCGGCGGCATGGACAAGGACATGGCGGAGAAGAAGACCCGCCCGCCCGTGCCGCACGAGGGCGTGCAGGCGTTCGAGAAGGGCCTGAAGAACCAGGTGGGCACCGTCGCCATGGCGCGCACGAACGATCCGAACTCCGCCACCGCGCAGTTCTACATCAACGTCGCCAACAACGCCTTCCTCGATCCGAAGCCCGGCAACCCCGGCTACACCGTGTTCGGCAAGGTCGTGAGCGGCATGGACGTCGTCAATTCCATCAAGGGCGTGCCGACCGGCCGCAAGGGCATGCACTCGGACGTGCCGCTGACGCCCGTGGTGATCAACTCCGCCGAAATCGTCAAGTAAGAAAGGCCCTCTCCCATGAATCCGAAAGTCGAACTGCACATCCAGGGCCAGGGCGTCGTCACGCTGGAGCTCGACGAGCAGAAGGCGCCCAAGACGGTCGCCAACTTCCTCAACTACGTGAAGAAGGGCCACTACGACGGCACCATCTTCCACCGCGTGATCGACGGCTTCATGATCCAGGGCGGCGGCTTCGAGCCGGGCATGAAGCAGAAGCCCACCGATGCCGGCATCACCAACGAGGCCGACAACGGCCTGAAGAACGACAAGTACACCGTCGCCATGGCGCGCACGAACGACCCGCACTCGGCGTCGGCGCAGTTCTTCATCAACGTCGCCGACAACGACTTCCTGAACCACAAGTCGCCCACGCCGCAGGGCTGGGGCTATGCGGTGTTCGGCAAGGTCGTGGGCGGGCAGGACGTGGTCGACAAGCTCAAGGGCGTGGGCACCGGCCGCAAGGGCTTCCACGACGACGTGCCGCTGCAGGACGTGGTGATCGAGAAGGCGGTCGCGGTCTGAGCGCCCCGGCCCCGGCCCCGCAGGCGCAGGAGCTGTTCGCCGCGCCGCAGTGGCGCAGCGTGGAGTGCATCTCCGACCTGCACCTGCAGCCTGCGCATCCGGCCACCTTCGAGGCGTGGCGGCGCTACATGGCGGACAGCCCCGCCGACGCCCTCTTCCTGCTCGGCGACCTGTTCGAGGCCTGGGTCGGCGACGACGTGATCGCGGCCGGCGGCTTCGAGGCCGAGTGCGCCGAGGTGCTGCGCGCCACCGCGCAGCGGGTGCCCGTCTTCTTCATGGTGGGCAACCGCGACTTCCTGGTCGGCGAGCGGCTCGCGCAGGCCACCGGCATGACGCTGCTGTCCGATCCCGCCGTGTTGTGCTTCGGCGAGCGGCGCTGGCTGCTCTCGCACGGCGACGCCTTGTGCATCGGCGACACCGAGTACCAGGCCTTCCGCGCCCAGGTGCGCGGGGCGGAATGGCAGCAGGGCTTCCTCGCGCAGCCGCTCTCCGTCCGGCAGGCCGTCGCGCGCGGGCTGCGGGAGGAGAGCGAGGCCCTCAAGCAGACCGACCGCATCTATTCGGATGTCGACACGGCCACCGCAGTGCAGTGGCTGCAGGCGGCCGATGCCGAGGTGCTGGTGCACGGCCACACGCACAAGCCGGCGGAGCACGCGCTCGATGCGCGCCATCGCCGCATCGTGCTCACCGACTGGGATGCCGAGGCCGTGCCGCCGCGGCTGGAGGCGCTGCGCATCGCGCGCGAGGGGACGGTGCAGCGCATCGGGCTCGCCTGAGATGCTGGGCTGGCTGAGGCGGCGCCGCAGCGCGCCGGAAATCCCCGGCGCGCTCTGGGATGCGACGCTCGCACGTTATCCCTTCCTCGCCGCGCGTTCGCCGGCGGAGGTTGCGCGGCTGCGCGTGCTGGCGGCCGAATTCCTCGCCCGCAAGGAGTTCCATGGCGCCGGCGGGCTCGCGATCACCGACGAGATCGCGCTGGCGATCGCGGCCCAGGCCGTGCTGCCGGTGCTGCACCTGGGGCTGGCCTGGTACGACGATTTCGTCGGCATCGTGGTCCATCCCGACGAGGTGCTGGCCAAGCGCACGGAGGTGGACGAGAGCGGCGTGGTGCACGACTGGGACGAGGTGCTGGCCGGCGAGGCGATGCAAGGCGGGCCGGTGATGCTGAACTGGCACGACGTGGCGCACGCGGGTGCGTCGGCGGAGATCGGCTTCAACGTCGTGATCCACGAGTTCGTGCACAAGATCGACCTGCGCGACGGCGCCGCCGACGGCTGCCCGCCCCTGCCCTCGCGCGCGGCGCGCCAGCGCTGGCTGGAGACGCTGCAGCGCGAGTACCAGCGTTTCCGCGAACAGGTGATCGTGGCCGAGCGCTTCGGCGGCGAGCCGCCGTGGCTCGATGCGTACGGCGCCACCGCGGTCGACGAGTTCTTCGCCGTGGCCTGCGAGGCGTATTTCGTCAACCGCGAGCGGTTCGAGCGGGAGTTCCCGGAGCTTGCCGCGCTGTTCGACTCGTTCTATCTACGGAAGGCGGCGTCGTGATGTTGCGCCGCGCGAGCGCGGCGCATCGTAGGCTGGTGCTGAGCGGCGAAAGCCCGAAGCCCAGCGATGCGCGAGCGCCGTAAAAGCGCTGGGCTTCGGGCTTCCGAGGGGTTGCCTCGGAAGCGCTCAGCACCAGCCTACGGGCGCGCCGCTTCGACGCTGACCCTCACCGCCGCAGCAGCGCCTTCAGCGCATTCTGCAGCCGCCGCGCGGCGCCGGCCTCGTACGCCGTCGCCAGCACCTTCGCCACATCGGTGCCCCAGGTTTCCTGCGGGCCGGCCTCGTGCCGCTTGGTCAGCAGCTGAAGCTGCAGCGCGCGCCGTGCGGTGATCTGCTCGCCGGGGGTCGGCACGTCGGCGGCGATCTCCAGGCGCAGCAGCGGTTCGGAGGCATCGCCGGCAGCCGGCTTGCCCAGCGCCTGGGCCCAGCCCTGGCGCACCTGCGGGTTCACCGCCTTGCCCAGCTCCTGCACGCTCGGCACCTGCTCGCCCGAGCGCTGCTCCCAGGCCGTCATGAGCTGCGTCAGCGCCTCGCCGTGGGCCTGTGCGGCCAGCTTGCGCAGTGCCGCCTGGGCGTGCTCCAGTGCGTCGCGCTGGGCGCGGAAGGCGGTATCGCCCAGGCGCGGTCCGCGGTCCTCGCGCTCGAAGCGGTCGCCCCGCGGCGGACCACGCCGGTCGTCCCGCCCACCGGGGCCGCCCGGGCCCGGGCGGCGGTCGTCGCGCCCGCCCG
>NZ_DASSVG010000308.1:0-2756 GCF_035706265.1 Ramlibacter sp.
GCCGCCGACCGAAAGCCTGTTTGCCCGCGGCCTGTGGCAGCACGTGCTGGCGATCGGCCTGCTGCTGGCCGGCCTGTGCCTGGCGGTGCAGGCCTGGGCGCTGGCCGCCGGCGACGCGCACTGGCAGACGATGGTGTTCACGGTGCTGACGCTCGGCCAGATGGCGCACGTGCTGGCGATCCGCTCCGAGACCACGCCGCTGTGGCGGCTGGGCCTGCGCAGCAACGTGCCGCTGCTGCTGTCGGTGCTGCTCACCTTCGCGCTGCAGCTCGCGACGATCTACGTGCCCTGGCTCAACCCCGTGTTCCACACCCAGCCGCTGTCGGCGGGCGAGCTCGGGGCATGCGTTGGCGTGGCGGCCCTGGTGTGGGTCGCGGTGGAAGTGGAGAAGGCCTGGCGCCGGCGCGGCGGCTGACGCCCGGCGGTCAGTACGCCAGCGGCGGCGTGCGGTAGGCGAAGGCGCGGTCGGTGGGCTGCAGGTAGCCTTCGTAGGCCAGCAGCGCGCGGCGGCCCTCCATCAGTTCCGCGCGCACCTGCTCGCGCGTCTTCAGGCTGCGGAAGTCGATCAGCGGGTTGTACGAGGTGGACCACGGGTTCCTGGTGGCCCAGCTGGGTCGGGCCGGCGTCGCCTTGGCCTGGGCCTCCGCCGGCGTGCCGCCGACCTCGCCATGGGTGCCCACCTGCGCCTGCGCTGCGAACGCCGTGGCGCACGCCACGGCCGCGAAGAGGATGCGGGAATACTTCATCAGCGCTCCTTTCAGCGGGGAAGCTTCGCAACCACGATTCTTCCGCCGCCGGGCGCATCCGGCCGTGCGCGACCGCAGGCGATCGGTGTAGGACTAGTCGATGGTCGCGCCGCTGCGCTTGATCACCGGGCCCCACTTGGCCAGTTCGGCCTGCATGAAGGCGGCGAACTGCGCCGGGGTGCCGGGGTCGGCATCCATGTACTGCGCCTTGAGCTTCTCGTTGGTGGCCGGATCGCGCATGGCGGCCACGAACTCGCGGTTCAGGCGCGCGATGATGGGCGCCGGCGTGCCCGCGGGCGCCACCAGGCCGATCCAGGCGCTGCCGTCCATGGGCACGCCCTGCTCGCGCAGCGTCGGCACGTTGGGCAGCAGCGCCGCGCGACGCGGGGTCGACACCGCCACCGCCTTCAGCTTGCCGGCCTGCACCTGCGGAATCACGGCCAGCGGCGCGAGGCTGGTCATGTGGGTGTCGCCCTGCAGCACGCTGGTGACGGCGGCCGGCGACGAGTTGTACGGCACGTGCACCACGAAGCTGTGCGTCAGCGACTTGAGCATCTCCATGCTCAGGTGCGACAGGCTGCCGACGCCGATCGAGGCGTAGTTGTACTTGCCCGGGTTCTTCCGCAGCAGGTCCATCAACTCCTTGAGCGTGTTCACGCCCAGCGAGGGGCTGACCGCGATCACGTTCGGCTGGTGCACGCCGAAGGTGATCGGCGCCAGGTCCTTGAACGGGTCGTACGGCATCTTCTTGTACAGGACCACGTTGTTCACCAGCGGGCCGGTGATCGAGGCGCCGATGGTGTAGCCGTCCGGCGCCGCCTTGGCCACCACGTCGGTGCCGAGGTTGCCGCCGGCGCCGGGGCGGTTCTCCACCACGATCGGCTGCTTGAGGCCCTGCGAGGCGCGGTCGCTCACGATGCGCGCGAACACGTCGGGCGTGGAGCCGGCGGCGAAGGGCACGACCATGCGGATCGGGCGGGCGGGATACTCGCCCTGGGCACGCGCGGCCGTCCAGGAGGCGGCGAGCAGGGCGGCCGGCGTGGCGGCCAGGGCTTTCACGAGTTGGCGTCTTTGGGTCACTGCTTCTCTTCTTCAGGATAGGAAAGAAAGGCGGCGGGTCAACCGACCCACTTGCGCGCGTTGTGCCAGATCTGCATCCAGGGGCTGAAGGCCGAAGGGTCGCCCGAGGTCCAGGAGAGCTGGATGTTGCGGAACACGCGCTCCGGGTGCGGCATCAGGGCGGTGAAGCGGCCGTCGGCCGTGGTCACGCCGGTGAGGCCGCCCGCGCCGCCGTTCGGGTTGAACGGATAGCGCTCGGTGGGCTGGCCGTGGTGGTCGACGAAACGCAGCGCAGCGATCGCGCGCTCCGCATTGCCGCGGCGCGCGAAGTTGGGGTAGCCCTCGCCGTGCGCCACGGCGATCGGCAGCCGCGCGCCGGCCATGCCGCGGAAGAACAGGCTGGGCGAATCCAGCACTTCCACCATCGACAGCCGCGCCTCGAAGCGCTCGCTGCGGTTGGTGGTGAAGCGCGGCCAGTCCTGCGCGCCGGGGATGATGTCGGCCAGCTCGGCGAACATCTGGCAGCCGTTGCACACGCCCAGGCCGAAGGTGTCCTGGCGGGCGAAGAAGGCCTGGAACTGCTGCGACAGCGCCGGGTTGAAGGTGATGCTGCGCGCCCAACCGATGCCCGCGCCCAGCGTGTCGCCGTAGCTGAAGCCGCCGCAGGCGACCACGCCGAGGAAGTCGGCGAGCTGGTGCCGGCCGGTTTGCAGGTCCGTCATGTGGACGTCGACGGCGTCGAAGCCGGCCAGGGTGAAGGCGTAGGCCATTTCGACGTGGGAGTTGACGCCTTGTTCGCGCAGGATGGCCACCTTGGGGCGCACCGTGTGGATGAAGGGCGCCTCGGGCAAAGCCATGGGCAGGTGCACGTGCAAGCCCGGATCCCCCGCCTCTCCCGCCGCCGCATGCTCGCTGTCCGCGCAGGCCGGGTTGTCGCGCTGCTGGCAGATC
>NZ_DASSVG010000309.1:0-2317 GCF_035706265.1 Ramlibacter sp.
GGAGCCGCCGGGCGGGAAGGGCAGGACCATCGTCACGGTCTTGTCGGGGTAGGCGGCGAACGCGCTCACGGTCGCGGCCATGGCGAGGGCCAGGCCCATCAGGGTCTTCTTGATCATCAAGTCTCTCTCCTTGGTAAAAACGCTTGTTACTGCGGACCCAGCTTGCGGATCAGCGCGGCAAGTTCTTCCACTTCCTGCGGCTTCAGGTCCGACAGCGGCGGGCGCACCGGGCCCGCGCTCTTGCCGACGATGGCGGCGCCGGCCTTGACGATGGACACGGCGTAGCCTTCGCCCTTGTTGCGGATGGCCAGGTAGGGCAGGAAGAATTCGTCGATCAGGCGGCCGGTGGTGGCGGTGTCGCCGGCCCAGTACGCGTTGTAGAACTCCATCGCGGTGCGCGGGATGAAGTTGAAGATCGCGGAGGAATAGGTGGGCACGCCCAGGGCCTTGTAGGCGTGGGCATAGACTTCGTGGGTCGGCATGCCGCCGATCATGGCGAAGCGGTCGCCCAGCTTCTGGCGGATGGAGACCATGCGCTCGACCTCGCCGGTGCCGTCCTTGAAGCCGATCAGGTTGGGGCAGCGCTCGGCCAGCTTCAGCAGCGAGTCGGCGCTCAGCTTGGTGGCGCCGCGGTTGTAGACGATCACGCCGATCTTCACGCTCCTGCAGACCGCTTCGACGTGGCGGACCAGGCCGTCCTGCGTGGCTTCGGTCAGGTAGTGCGGCAGCAGCAGCACGCCCTGGGCGCCGTTGCGCTCGGCTTCCTGCGCGTACTTGATGGCCAGGGTGGTGCCGCCGCCGGCGCCGCCGACGATCGGCACGCGGCCCTTGCAGGTTTCGGCCGCGGTCTTGATGACGCCCGCGTACTCCTGCGGCTCGAGCGAGAAGAACTCGCCCGTGCCGCCGGCGGCGAACAGCACCGAGGCGCCATAGGGCATCAGCCACTCCAGGCGCGCTGCGTAGCCCTTGGGGTCGAAGCGCAGTTCGGAGTCGAAGTCGGTGAGCGGGAAGGACAGCAGGCCGCTGGAGAGGGCCTTCTTCAGTTCGGTGGGCGTCATGGCGGTTCAAATCTGGAGGTAAGACATCATACAACCTCCCCGCGGGGCCGCAAGCTGATCGCTAGGCCCCTTCGGCCAAGCGCCTCCTGCGCTCCCGGCTGTTCGCCAGGTGCGTGCGCATGGCCGCGCGGGCCGCTTCCGGCTCGCCGCGCGAGATGGCGTCGACGATGCTCTCGTGCTCGGTGTTCACCCGCCGCAGGTAGGCCTCGCGCTCGGGCGTGAGCGGCCCCGGCGGCTCCAGCCGCGCGCGCGGGATCATCATCCCGCCCAGGGTGGCCATCAGGTCGACGAAGTGGTGGTTCTGGGTCGCGCGGGCGATCTCCAGGTGGAACTGGAAATCCGGTCCGACCGCGTCGCGCCCTTCCTCGACCGCGCGCGCGAAAGCCTGCAGCGCGCCGCGCAGCGCCTCCAGGTTGGCCGGCGTGCGCCGCATCGCGGCCAGCGCCGCGCTCTCGGTCTCCACGGCGATGCGCAACTCCAGCACGGCGATCACGTCCTGCAGCGTCTCCAGGCGCTCGGGCGAGATGCGGAAGGGAGCCGCGTCGCCCAGGCCCACGGCGAAGGTGCCCACGCCGTGGCGCGTCTCGACCAGGCCGGCGGCCTGCAGGCGCGAGATCGCCTCGCGCACCACGGTGCGGCTGACGCCGAACTCCTCCATGATCGCCGCCTCGGTGGGCAGCTTCTCGCCGGGCGCGAGCGAGCCTTCGCGGATGCGGCCGGCCAGCGCGTCGACCAGGTCGAGCGCGAGGCTGCGGCTGCGGCGGCGGACGACTTCAACCATGGGGTCGGTCTCCTCGGTCCGGTTCGTTGCGCATGTTCAGGTTGTACGATAACCGATGACGAAACACAAGCATGGGGGCGCGCGGCTCGGACATCCGCCCGGGGTACGACCGTACGGGGCCACCCGCACGCCCTGGTGCGGGCCCGGTGCAACAATGCCATCGGCGAGTGTGCGATGAGTGTTACCAGCGGCTGCGGCCGCTGGTTCTTTTTGGAACACCGCCCGTAAGGGCATACCCAAGACTCGTCAGGTGCATCTCAGCTTGGGCGCTGCCGGGTGGCAAACTTTACACACCCATGACCAGAATGCCGAACATCCCCCGCACCATCCCCCTGCTGCTGGCGAGCAGCATCCTGCTGGCCGCCTGCGCCAGCACCCGCATGGACGAAGCGCCCGTGAGCACGGTGACGCCCGCGACCGGCCCGGCGGCCCCCGGCACGCCCGCCGCCTCGCCGGCGACGGCCGTCGCGCCGGTGGC
>NZ_DASSVG010000310.1:0-5232 GCF_035706265.1 Ramlibacter sp.
TCCGGCACGATGCGGGCGGCGGCCAGCAGTTCGGCGACGACTTCCTCGTGCTGCTCCGAGTTCTGCCGCAGGTCCACGGTGGCGAGGTGGAAGCCGAACACCTCCACGGCGCGGATCAAGGGCTTCAGCCGCTGCTGCACCAGCGCCGAGGCGTGGTGCGCCAGCAGCGACTCGCGTACGGTGCGCAGGTCGGCCAGGAATTCCTCGGCGCTCGCATAGGGGCTCTGCGGCGGCAGCACGTGGCGCGCGGCATCGCCGCCGGTCAGTTCCCTCAGCGTGGCGGCGAGCCGCGCGTACATCCAGTTGATCGCCCGCCGGTAGGGTTCGTCCATGCGGTGTTCGCCGTGGTCCGGCGAGCTGTCGGCCAGCGCCTGCATCGCCGGCGTCACCTGCACCAGCAGGGCCGACATGGAGAACTCGGTCCCGAGCAGGAACAGCTCGGTGAGGTAGTGGCGCAGCGCCACCTCGCACTGGCGGCGCAGCGCGTACACCAGCGTTTCGGCCGTGACGTTCGGATTGCCGTCGCGGTCGCCGCCGATCCACTGCCCCATGCGCAGGAAGCTCGCCACCGGCTGCTGCGGCCCCAGCTCCTGCTCCAGGTGCGCATACAGCTTGGGGATCTCGCGCAGGAAGGTGGCTTCGTAGTAGCTCAGCGACGTCTCGATCTCGTCGGCGACCGTGAGCTTGGTGAACCGCAGCAGCCGCGTCTGCCACAGTTGCAGCACGCGGGCGCGCATCTGCGCCTCGTTGGCCGCCAGCTCGCGCGGTGCCAGCGCGTCGCGGGGCTGGGCGCGGGCCCGGATCTCATCGCGCTCGGCGAGCAGGCGGGCCAGGTCGCGTTCGGCATCGAGGATGCTCTTGCGCTGCACCTCCGTGGGATGGGCCGTGAGCACGGGCGAGAGGTAGCTGTGGGCGAGCATCTGCGCCACGGCGCGCGGCTGGATGCCGGCCCAGCGCAGGCGCGCCAGCGCCACGTCGATGCTGCCTTCCTGGGTGTCGCCGGCGCGCTCGTGCACCTGGCGCCGGCGGATGTGGTGCCGGTCCTCCGCCAGGTTGGCGAGCAGGCTGAAATACGTGAAGGCGCGGATCACGCTCACGGCCTGCTGGCCCGAAAGCGACTTCAGCAGCGACTTCAGCTCGCGGTCGGCGGCCTGGTCGTCGTGGCGGCGGAAGGAGACCGAGAGCTTGCGGATGCGCTCGACGAGATCGAAGGCGTCCACGCCTTCCTGCTCGCGGATCACGTCGCCCAGGATGCGGCCCAGCAGCCGGATGTCCTCCACGAGGGGGCGTTCGTTGTCCTTCGCACGCCGGACGGCGGGCTGCTCGGGAGGCGGCATGGGCTCTTCTCGTCTTTGGGAACGCGGGGATGCTAGCATCGACCATCTCCCATCCAACATCGCAGGTTACGAAGTGAGCCAGTTCACCATCGCCACGCGCGAAAGCCGGCTGGCCCTCTGGCAGGCCGAGCACGTCAAGGCCTTGCTGGAGCAGCGCGGCCACCAGGTCGCGCTGCTGGGCATGACGACCAAGGGCGACCAGATCCTCGACCGCTCGCTGTCCAAGGTGGGTGGCAAGGGCCTGTTCGTGAAGGAGCTGGAAGTGGCGCTGGAGGAAGGCCGGGCCGACCTCGCCGTGCACTCGCTCAAGGACGTCCCGATGGACCTGCCGCAGGGCTTCGAGCTCGCCTGCGTCATGGAGCGCGAGGATCCGCGCGACGCCTTCGTCTCCAACAAGTACGCGAAGCTGGCGGATCTGCCGCAGGGTGCGGTGGTGGGCACCTCCAGCCTGCGCCGCGTGGTGCTGCTGCGCGCGCTGCGGCCGGACCTGAAGATCGAGCCGCTGCGCGGCAACCTCGACACCCGGCTGCGCAAGCTCGATGACGGCCAGTACGACGCGATCGTGCTGGCCAGCGCGGGCCTCAAGCGCCTGGGGCTGGGCGATCGCATCCGCGCGATCTTCGAGACCAGCGAGATGCTGCCCGCCGCGGGGCAGGGCGCGCTCGGTATCGAGTCGCGCTCGGAGCGGCCCGACGTGGCCGGCGCGCTGGCCCCCTTTGCGCACCAGACCACGTGGCTGTGCGTGGCGGCCGAACGCGCCGTGAGCCGCGCCATGGGCGGCAGCTGCTCGATGCCGCTGGCGGCCCATGCCACGCTGGAAGGCGAATACCTGCAGCTGCGCGCCGCCTGGGGCGACCCGGACAAGCCGGGTGCGCTGGTCACCGCGCGCGGCGCGGAGGTGGTGGCGGATCTCGCCGAGGCCGCCAGGCTGGGCGAGGAAGTCGCCGCCAAGCTGCGCGCGGGCGGCGCCCACTAGGGCCGCCCCATGTCCGTGGTGCTCACCCGGCCGCGGCAGGAGGCCGAGCGCTGGGCGGGGCGCCTGCGCGCGCGCGGCCATGCGTCGCTCGTGCTGCCGCTGATCGAGATCGCTCCCCCGCCCGACCTGCAGCCGCTGCGCGCCGCCGCAGCCGACCTGGCGCGCTACCGGGCCGTGATGTTCGTCAGCGCCAACGCGGTGCAGGGCTTCTTTGGGGTGGCAGGCGGGTTCGACGGGCCGCGCGCCTGGGCGCCGGGGCTCGGCACGCGCGACGCCTTGCGCGCTGCCGGCGTGCCGCCCGAGCGGATCGACACGCCAGCGCCGGACGCCGGCCAGTTCGATTCGGAAAGCCTCTGGCAGCAGGTGCAGGGGCAGCTCCACGCGGGCGAGCGCCTGCTGCTGGTGCGCGGCGGCGACGGCGAGGGCCGCAGCCAGGGCCGCGAGTGGCTCGCGCAGCAGCTCGCCGCGCAAGGGGTGACCGTCGACACCGTGGTGGCCTACATCCGCCGGTGCCCGTCCTGGGGCGAAGAAGAGCGTGCCCTGGCGCGCCGGGCCGCCGCCGACGGATCGCTGTGGCTGTTCAGCAGCTCGGAAGCCGCCGCCAATCTCGCCGCCCTGCTGCCCGGCCAGTCGTGGGCCGGGGCGCGGGCGCTGGCGACGCATCCGCGCATCGCCCTGGCCGTGCGTACGCTCGGCTTCGGCGATGTGCGCGAATCACGTCCGGCCCTCGAAGACGTGGTGGCGTCGATAGAATCGGTCGGATGAGTTCGCTGCCTCCCGCGCCCCCGCCCGAGCCCTCCGTGCTGCCGGCGCCGGCCCCGGCGGCGCCGCTGCCGCCGCCCGAATCGCGCGCCACCGGCCTGGCCCGCGCGACGCTGTTCGCATTGACCCTGCTGGCGGCGGCCGCGCTGCTCTCGAGCGTGATGCTGTGGCAGCGCCTCTCCGCCATCCAGGAGCAGCTCGCGCGGCAGAGCGCCGACAGCGGTGCGAATGCCATCGAGGCCCGCGCGCTGGCGCGCCAGGCGCAGGACGTGGCGCGCGACACCGCGGCCCGCCAGACGGTGCTGGAAACGCGCCTGTCCGAAGTGGCCCTGCAGCGCACGCAGCTGGAGGACCTGATCCAGAGCCTGTCGCGCACGCGCGACGAGAACCTGGTCGTCGACGTGGAGTCGGCGCTGCGCCTCGCGCAGCAGCAGACGCAGCTCACGGGCAGCGCCGAGCCCCTGCTCGCCGCGCTGCGCACGGCCGACCAGCGCCTGGAGCGCGCCGCGCAGCCGCGGCTGGCCCGGCTGCGTGCGGCGATCGCGCACGACACCGAACGCATCCGCTCGGCGGCCGTCACCGACGTGCCCGGCCTGCTCGCCCGGCTCGACGACATCGTGCGCCAGGTCGACGAACTGCCGGTGGCCAACGCGGTCCCGGCCCGCGCGCTGACCGAATCGCCGCGCCGCGGCACCGCACCCGCGGATGCCGCGTGGTGGCAGCGCTGGCGCGACGCGGTGCTGGAAGAGGCGCGCGGCCTGGTGCGCGTGAGCCGCATCGACCAGCCCGAGGCGATGCTGGTCGCGCCGGAGCAGGCCTTCTTCCTGCGCGAGAACCTCAAGCTCAAGCTGCTCAACGTGCGCCTGTCGCTGCTGGCGCGCCAGAACGACGCCGCGCGCGCCGACGTGGCCACGGCCACCGCCACCCTCAACAAGTACTTCGATCCGTCCTCGCGCCGCACCCAGTCGGTGGCCACGCAATTGCAGCAGGTGCAGGCGCAGGTGCGCTCGGCGGAGCTGCCGCGCGTGGACGAAACGATGGCCGCGCTCGCCACGGCCGCGGCGGGGAAGTAAGGAGATGCGCGCCGCCTTGTGGCTCCTGCTGCTGTTCGGCGTCGCCGTGGCGGGGGCGCTGTTCGCCGGCAACAACCAGGGCTCGGTGACGCTGTTCTGGCCGCCGTACCGCATCGACCTCTCGCTCAACCTGGTGGTGCTGCTGCTGGTGGCCGCCTTCTTCGTCGTGTACACGGCGGTGCGCGCGCTGTCGGCACTGTTCGACCTGCCGCGGCAGGCGCTGCGCTGGCGCACCCAGCAGAAGGAGCGCGCCATGCACGCGTCGCTGCTCGATTCGATCTCACACCTGCTGGCCGGGCGCTACATCCGCGCGCGCAAGTCCGCCGAGGCGGTGCTGGAGCAGGAAAGCTCGCTCACGGCCTCGGGCCAGAAGGCGCCCAACGCGGCGCAGCTGCGGTCCATTGCCCACGTGCTGGCGGCCGAATCGGCCCAGGCCCTGCAGGACCGCGCCGCGCGCGAGGAGCACCTGCAGCGCGCGCTGGAGCAGGCCTCGGCGCGCGACGCGCAGGAGACGCGCGATGGCGCGCTGCTGCGCGCGGCCCGCTGGGCGCTGGAAGACCGCGACCCCGAAGGCGCGATGAAGGTGCTGCAGGGCCTGCCGCAGGGCGCCGCGCGGCGCACGCTGGCGCTGCGCACGAAGCTGCGCGCGTCGCGCCAGGCGGGCCAGCCGCAGGAGGCGCTGGAGACGGCGCGGCTGCTGGCCAAGCACCATGCGTTCTCGGAAGTGGCCGCGGCCAGCATCCTGCGCGGACTGGCGATCGACCTGCTCAATGGCGCCTACGACGTCGGGCAGCTGCAGCGCGCCTGGGGCGAGCTGGAGCCGGCCGAGCGCCTGATGCCCGAGGTGGCGATCCATGCGGCGCAGCGGCTGATGGCGCTGCGCGGCGATGCGCGGCTCGCGCGCGAGTGGCTGCTGCCGGCGTGGGAAGCGCAGAGCGAGCTGGGCGACAACCTGCGCGTGAAATTGGTGTGCGCGCTGGAGGAGGGCCTCGATTCCATCGACGCCGCCTGGCTGGCGCGCATCGAATCGGCGCAGAAGGCGCATCCACGCGATGCCACGCTGCAGTACCTGGCGGGCATGGCC
>NZ_DASSVG010000311.1:0-2727 GCF_035706265.1 Ramlibacter sp.
CGCGCTCGCCGGCTTCCCCGAGTTCGCGCCGGACGCCTGCCTCGTGAACCGCTACTCGCCGGGCAGCCGGCTCACGGCGCATCGCGATGCCGACGAGCAGGACTTCACGCAGCCCATCGTCTCGGTGTCGCTGGGCTTGCCGGCGAGCTTCGCGTTCTACGGGCTGAAGCGCGGCGGCCGGGGCCGCACGGTGCCGCTCGCCGATGGCGACGTGCTCGTCTGGGGCGGCCCGTCACGTCTGGTGTATCACGCGGTGCGGCCGATCAAGCCCGGCTTGCACCCGGTGACCGGCGGGTGCCGCTACAACCTGACGTTCCGCCACGCGGGGCAAGGCGGGCGGCGGGTCACTTCCGGGCGTGCAACGTCTTGAACAGTCGATCATCCCTGAAGCCGCCGTTTTTGCGGGCGTAGGCGTACTCCCAGACCAGCGGCGTCGAATAGAGCACCGTGCCGACGCCCGTGGCCGGATTCAGCGTGAGCACCACGCTGGCCTTGCAGCTGGTGTGCATTTCCCGGTCGGGCGCGGGGCACCAGCGCCAGGTTCTGAACTTGCGATCCGGCACCTCGCTCGCATCCCCCTGCTCCGTTTCGATGATCACGCGGCCGCGTTTCAGGAATCCGTCCGGCTTCCCGTAGCGCTTCATCAACAGGGACAGCATGCGGTCGTACCTGGTCTCGTGGTCGGCGGGAAGTTTGCGCAGCTGCTCGGCCGTCTCGCTCTGGAACAACATCCGGACGCCGCAGAACTTGTTGATCGAGTCGAACTCCGCGGGCACGACCTTCTTGGTGTCGTCCCAGTTGGCGCAGAACTGGTACACGACGGGGTGCAGCAGGATGCCGCGCTCGCCCTCGCCGTAGCGAAATCCCTGGCCTTCGATGCTGTACTCCGAGAGCACGTAGAAGCCGCCACCGTCGTAGGACTTCGACATCGTCATGATCATGGTGTACATGTCGCAGCCCTGCGCGGACTCGGTGAACACCGGTTTGCAGATGAACTCCGAGTGCCGTTCCACGGGCCGAGTGAAGGCCGCACCCACGCCGAGCGGGTTCGCCGGCAGACGGGTGAAGGTCGAGCGGAGCTCACCCCAGTGGTGACCGCCGAATCCCTCCGGGGGCACGTACTTGACGCGCTTCTTCCTGGGTGCCGGGCGGGACTGCGCGGCCGGAGCCTGATCGACGGTGGGCGACGATGGCGCTCCGGATGTCACCTGGCCTTGCGCCACCATCGCGACGGCCAGGGCCGCGAGTCCGGCAGGCAGGGTCCGATTCGCTGCGCAATGAATCATGGGACGTCACGCTTCGTTGATCGCGACATTGCCGATGGTCCTGACCGGCCCGGCCTTGGTCTGCCGGACTCTTTTGGCAGGTATTGCACGGCTTCCGCGGGCAGTGATGTCTCTTCCATGGCTGCGGGCGCCGTTTGACCAAGGGCCAAGGGTGTCGTTGCCAGGGCAATCGACATCCCGCGGATCCCCGCCCTCACGGCAGGGATCCCTGCGTACTGGTTGCCCGAGATTTCGAACCGGCGGGAGTTTCGACCGGCGTGGCCTGTGGCGCGCCGGCTGCTTGCGCTTTCGCCCGCGCCGCCCTCTTCGCTTCGGCCTCCTGGCGCTCGGCTTCCCTGCGTTGCTCCAGGGCGGAGCGGTGTTTGAAGGAGAGCGCGTGCATCAGGGTGTAGAGCGCATCCGGCGCTGAATCGTCGCTGCTTTCGCGCGCGAATGCGTACTGCCACAGCGCCGGCGTCGCGAACAGCACGATGCCACGACCGAGGTCCGGGTCGATCGACAGCACGATGCTCGCTTCGCAGCGGGTCATGAGTCCATCGCGGGGAGCCGGGCACCAGCGCCAGGTGCTGAACTTGCGGTCAGCACTCGGCGTGAACACGGCCGGTCCTTCGACGGACTCCACCGTCACCTTGCCGCGCCAGCTGAAGTTCGCCGGCTTGCCATAGCGGGAAATGAGCTCCGACAGCACCAGGTCGTACTGCGTGACGTGATCCTCCGGGAGCTTGCGCAGTTCGGCCTGGCTTTCGGTCTCGAACAGCAGGCGCATGCCGCAGAACTCGTTCAACTCTTCGAACTTCTCGGGGATCAAGCGCCGCATGCCGTGCCAGTTGGCGCAGAACTCGTAGACCACCGGATGGAGCAACACGCCGCTTTCCGACAGGCGAAAGCCCTGCGACTCGATCATGTACTCGGAGAGCACGTGAAAACCGTCGCCCTCGTACCACCGGGTACGCTGCGAGTTGATGAAGTCCTGGACCGTGCAGCGCTGCACGCCTCGACCCGTACATATCAATTCATCACCCACGCGCCGCCCATGAGTCCATGCGGCGCGCACGGTGGCCGGCTCCTCCGGCAACCGGGTGAAGGCCGAACGCAGATCGCCCCATGAGTGGCCCGCGAACCCGTCTGGTGGTGTATAGCGACGCGGCGCCGGCGGAAACGCCGGCACGTTCGCCGGCGCGAGATACGGGAACGTGCGCCCGGCAGACGACTCTTCGGATGGCGGTGCGGTCGGAGAAGCGCCCTGAACGGAGACATCGCTGGTGCCGCCGACCTGCGCGACCGCGATCGCCTGGATGCTCAGGACCAGCAGCAGCACCCAGGTTGCGGAACTGACGCGCACGGCGCGGAGCATAGCGTTGAAATATCATGCACGCCGCATCCAGGTCCGGAGAATGCCGTGCATTTCCTGCTCTTCTATACATATGTGCCCGATGTCCTC
>NZ_DASSVG010000312.1:0-3275 GCF_035706265.1 Ramlibacter sp.
CGCGGCGCAGTTCCTCGGCGCCCCCGAGCGCGAGTGGATGATTGCCGACTACAACGAGGTCGAGCGTGCCGATCCCGGCCGGCTGCTGGTGGTGCCGCTCAAATGGCCCAACCCGCTCGGTGTGCACGCCGACGCCTACCAGACGGTGCCCATCCTGGCCTACCACCGCTTCGGTACCGGCGGTGGGCGCATGGTCGTCACGCCGGCGCACTTCGAGGCGCAGCTCGCCTGGCTGGCGCGCCACGGCTACCACGTGCTCCCGCTGCGCGCGCTGGCAGACTTCCTGGCCGGCCGGCAGCCGCTGCCGCGGCGTTCGGTGGTGATCACGATCGACGATGGCTACGAGTCGGCGCACCGCTACGCGCTGCCGCTGCTGCGCAAGTACGGCTTTCCCGCCACCGTGTTCGTCTACACCGATTTCGTGGGCGGCGGCGGCGACGCCCTGAGCTGGAACCAACTGCACGAGCTCGCCGCCTCGGGGCTGGTCGACATCCAGGCCCACTCCAAGTCGCACCGCAACCTGCTGGAGCGCGGCGCGGCCGAGTCCGACCAGCAATACCGCCAGGGGCTGGAGGCGGAGGTACGCACGCCGCGCGAGGTGCTCGAGCGACGCCTCGCGCACCCGGTGCGCCACTATGCCTTCCCCTACGGCGACGCCAACGAGCTGGTGCTGGACCTGCTGGCCAGCCAGCGCTACGAGCTCGCCGTCACGGTCAACCCGGGCGGCAACGGCTTCTTCGCCCAGCCCCTGATGCTGCGGCGGACCATGATCTTCGGCGACCACGGCCTGGACGCGTTCCAGGCGCGCCTGCAGACGAGCCGGCCGATCCTGGCACCGGCCACCGCGCTCGCCTGCGCCAAGCTGGCGGCGGCGGGCGCGGCGAGCTTCTGCGGCATGGAGCCGCTGCCGCCGCTGGCGGTCGACGACGGCGCCGGCCCGGTGCTGGCCTTCGAGCACGCCTTGCGCGAACGGGCCCTGCTGCAGATGCAGCAAGGCCGGCTGGCCGAGGCCGCTCAAGCGTGGGAGGTGCTGGTGGCGCTGCGGCCGCACTCCGCCGACTACCGCGCGCGCCTGGCGCGCACGCGCGAGCAGATCGCGGAGCTGGTGCCCGAGCGGCTGCGGCTGGCGCAGGCCGCGCTGCGCAGGGGCGACAGCGAGGGTGCGAGCATGCAGTTCCTGGCGGTGCTGGCGCTGCAGCCGGAGCACGCCCAGGCCGCCGACGCGCTGCGTGCCATCGAGCGCGAGCGCGTGCGGCGCCAGCACCTGGGCAAGTTCTCGCGCTACACGCTGGAGCGCCGCCCGCCGGCGCCGCCTTCCGCGCCCGCTACAACTTCTTCGCCTTCTCCTTGAGCGCCAGGGCGCGCTGGCGCTCCAGTCTGGCGGTGTCGTTGCCGGGATCGACGACGAGCACGCGCTCCCAGGCGCGGATGGCCGCGTCCAGGTCCTGCTTCGCCAACGCCGTGCGCGCGACCAGCGAATGGCGCTGCACCAGCTGCTTGCGCAGGCGCTCCGCCTTGCCGCTGGCGCCGCTCTCGTGCAGGCCGGCCGCCCGCATGTAGTGGTCGAAGGCTTCGTCGAGGGCGCCGCGCCGCTCCGCCTCTTCGCCCGCGCGCATCGCGCGCTCGCCGGGGCCGGGCTCGGGCGGTGCGGCAGGCGTGGCCACCGCAGGCGTCGGCGGAACCGTCACGGGTTCGGGGCGCGGCGTTTCCCGCACCACCACGGGCGGCGGCGCCTTGCCGGGGATCTTCAGCGTCTGTCCGCCCGCCACCTGGCGCGGCACCGGGATGCCGTTGTAGCGGGCCAGGATGTAGAAGGCGTAGATGTCGCCGAGGAAGCGGCCCGCGATCATCGACAGCGATTCATTCGGCCGCACGGTGTAGTTGAAGGATTCGCGACCGAGCGCCGTCACCGGATCGGCCTCGATCTGGCGCTTGAGGTTGAGCGCCAGCTTGTTGTTCGGATCCTGCGCGAGGGCGCGCTCCAGTTCCGTGCGGGCTTCGGCCTCGTGCCCGGCTTCGAGCATGGCCACGGCGGAGAGGGCGGTCCGCTGCGCCTGCTGCTGCGACGCGGGCGTGACCGGCATCGGCGCCGGCGCGGGAGCCGGGCTGGGCGCGGCCAGGGCCGTGTCGGGCACCGCGGACAGGGGCTCCGCCGGTGCGGCGCTCGCGGGCGCCGGTGCCGAGGCGCTCGGCTGCAGCGGGGCCTGCTGGCAGGCCGCCAGCCCCGCGAGGGCGGCCAGCAGCAGGAGGGAGTGGGACATCTTCATGGCAGTGCCTCCGCGATGTGCGAAGGCGCCATGCCTTGCAGGTCCTCCGCTGGGTGACAGCGAAAAGTTTCGCGCAGATCCCGCCGCGGCGAACGTGACTTTCGTTCATTGGCCGCATCCCGAACCGCGCGGAGCATGCGGGCACCATGCCGCCGGAACTCGCCCGAGCGCCCATTCCCGTGGTCGTGCAGCAGCACGCGGAGGAGTGCGCGATCCTCCGCCAGATCCGCTCGGTACTGGTGCGCGCGCCCCACGTGCGGCTGCGCCACCTGCGCCGGCTGGACGATCGCATCGCGGCCCACGCCGACGGGCTGGCGGTGGCCGGCGCCTACGGCACGCAGCTGTGCCGCGAGGCGCTGGAACGCGTCGGCGCCGGGGTGGTGTTCGCGCTGGCGCTGCGCCTGATCGACGAGCGCGACGAAGGCGGGCTGCAGCGCCTGCTGGCGCTCGCCGCGGCCGTGCCGGAGGCGCAGCGTGGCTTGCTCTCCGCCTTCGGCTGGGTGTCGGCCGGCAGCCTGCAGGGCATCGTGCGCACCTTGCTCGCTTCGGGCGATGCGCAGCGGCGCACGCTGGGCCTCGCTGCCTGCCGACTGCACCAGGTGGACCCCGGCACTGCACTCACGCAGGCAGTGGACGATCAGCAGCCCCTGCTGCGCGCGGAGGGTTGGCGCGCAGCAGGCGAGCTCGGGCGCGCCAACCTGCTGCCAGCCGCGCTCGCCGCGCTGGACGATCCGGACCCGGCCGTTGCCTTCGCGGCGGCGCGCTGTGCCTGCCTGCTCGGCGACCGGGCCTCCGCGCTGCCGGCGCTGCACGCCTTCGCACTGCGCCCCGGCGCCGCGCAGGAGGAAGCCCGCCGCTGGTTCCTTCTGGCCAGCGACTTCGGCGCCGCGCACGACTTCGTGCGGCGCCTGGCGCACTCGGCGGCGCCGCAGCTGCCGCACCGCCGCCGCGTGATCTCCGCCTGCGCGCTGCTGGGCGATACGGCGCACGTTCCGTGGCTGATCGAGT
>NZ_DASSVG010000313.1:0-3623 GCF_035706265.1 Ramlibacter sp.
GACAGCCACCCGCTGCAGGCCCTGCGCCCTTCCACGCGCTGCCACGCCGGCCAGCACTGGGAGTGGGACGGCGTGCGCTTCGAGATCCTGCATCCCGGCGCCGCAGACTACGGGCTGCGCACCAAGCCCAACGCGCTCAGCTGCGTGCTGCGCGTGAGCAACGGCCAGGCCAGCGCGCTGCTGGCCGGCGACATCGAGCAGCCGCAGGAGGCGGCCCTGCTCGCGCGCGGCGCCCCGCTCGCCGCCGACGTGCTGCTGGTGCCGCACCATGGCAGCCGCACCTCCTCCAGCCCTGCCTTCCTCGATGCGGTGCGGCCCTGGGCGGCGCTGGTGCAGGCCGGGTACCGCAACCGCTTCGGCCATCCGGCCGCACCGGTGCAGCAACGCTACGAGGAACGCGGCATCGTGCTGGCCCTCTCGCCCCGCTGCGGTGCGGCGCGCTGGGATTCGCGCACCGCACGCGTGCTGCGCTGCGAGCGGCAGGCCGCGCCGCGCTACTGGCACCACGACGCGGCGCGCGCCGACAGCGACGAGCGCTGAAGGTGCCTCTCCATGGCCCAGCCATGGCCGGGAAATTGCTATCCTGTATCCCGGAGAACGCGCCCCTACCATGCAGAAATTCGACGAGATGTTCGCCCAGCTGCCCGCGGACGGCGCGCTCCAGTTCCAGTCGCAGACCCTGGGCGGCATGTCGCAGTCGCAAGTGCAGGGCGTGCGCGACCATTACCGCACCTACGCCGAGTGGCTGGGCCGCCAGCCGCAGGAGATCATGCGCTCCCGCCGCGAGGAGGCGGAGGTGATCTTCCGCCGCGTCGGCATCACCTTCGCCGTCTACGGCGCGAAGGACGAGGACGGCGCCGGCACCGAGCGGCTGATCCCCTTCGACCTGATCCCGCGCATCATTCCCGCGGCCGAATGGCGGCTGCTGGAGCAGGGGCTGGTGCAGCGCGTGACGGCGCTCAACCGCTTCATCCACGACGTCTACCACGGGCAGGAGATCGTCCGGGCCGGCGTGCTGCCGGAGGCGCTGGTGATCGGCAACGCGCAGTTCCGCCGCGAGATGACGGACGTGAAGGTGCCGAACGACATCTACTCGCACATCGCCGGCATCGACATCGTGCGCGCGCCCGGGCCGGGCGGCGGGCCGGCCCAGTACTACGTGCTGGAGGACAACCTGCGCGTGCCCAGCGGCGTGAGCTACATGCTCGAAGACCGCAAGATGATGATGCGGCTCTTCCCCGACCTGTTCAGCGCGCACCAGGTCGCGCCGGTCATGCACTACCCCGACCTGCTGCTGGAGACGCTGCGCGCCTCCGCGCCCTCCACGACCGACGATCCCACCGTGGTGGTGCTCACGCCCGGCATGTACAACAGCGCCTATTTCGAGCACGCCTTCCTCGCCCAGCAGATGGGCGTGGAACTGGTCGAGGGGCAGGACCTGTTCGTGCGCGACAACTTCGTCTACATGCGCACCACGCGCGGGCCGCGCCGGGTGGACGTGATCTACCGCCGCGTGGACGACGACTTCCTGGACCCGCTGGCCTTCCGTCCCACGTCCACGCTCGGCTGCGCCGGCCTGCTGAAGGTCTACCAGGCCGGCAACGTGACGCTGTGCAACGCCATCGGCACCGGCGTGGCCGACGACAAGTCGATCTACCCCTACGTGCCGAAGATGATCGAGTTCTACCTCGGGGAGAAGCCGATCCTCGCCAACGTGCCGACCTGGTCCTGCCGCCATCCGGAGGACCTGCGCTACGTGCTGGACCACCTGAAGGAACTGGTGGTGAAGGAGGTGCACGGCGCCGGCGGCTACGGGATGCTGGTCGGCCCGGCCGCCAGCCAGGCCGAGATCGAGGAATTCCGCCAGGCGCTGCTGGCGCGGCCCGAGGGCTACATCGCGCAGCCGACGCTCGCGCTTTCGAGCTGCCCCACCTTCGTGGAGCAGGGGATCGCGCCGCGCCACATCGACCTGCGGCCCTTCGTGCTCTCCGGCAAGGAGGTGCAGATGGTCCCCGGCGGGCTGACCCGCGTCGCGCTCAAGGAAGGCTCGCTGGTGGTCAACTCCTCGCAGGGCGGCGGCACCAAGGACACCTGGATCCTGGAAGTGTAGGAACGGGAGAAGAAGACAACATGCTGTCGCGGACCGCCGATCACCTGTTCTGGATGGCAAGGTACACGGAGCGCGCAGAGAACACCGCGCGCATGCTGGACGTGAACTACCAGACCTCGCTGCTGCCGCAGTCGGCGGCCGTCTCCAAGGTCGGCTGGCAGGGCATGCTCACGATCAGCGAGCTGATGCCCGCCTACCAGGCCAAGCACGGCGAGGTCTGCCCGCAACGGGTGATGCAGTTCATGGTGCGCGACGAGAGCAATCCTTCCTCCATCCTCTCGTGCCTGCGGGCGGCGCGCGAGAACGCGCGGGCCGTGCGCGGCTCGCTCACCACCGAGGCCTGGGAGACGCAGAACCAGACCTGGCTGGAAGTCAACCGGATGCTGCGCAACGGCGATTTCGAGCGCGACCCCGGCCAGTTCTTCGAGTGGGTGAAGTTCCGCTCGCACCTCTCGCGCGGCGTCACCGTGGGCACCATGCTGATGGACGAGGCGCTGCACTTCATGCGCCTGGGCACCTTCCTGGAACGGGCCGACAACACGGCGCGTCTGGTGGACGTGAAGTTCCACGCCGTGCAGAGCGACTTCTTCGGCGCCGCCAGCGAGAAGGACCAGGAGTACGACTTCTACCACTGGAGCGCGATCCTGCGCAGCGTCTCGGGCTTCGAGATCTACCGCAAGGTCTATCGCGACGTGATCAAGCCGGAACGCGTGGCCGACCTGCTGATCCTGCGCGCGGACATGCCGCGCTCGCTGCACGCGAGCATGAACGAGGTGGTGCAGAACCTGGCCATGGTGGCCAACGACCAGTCCGCCGAGACGCAGCGCCGCGCCGGCAAGCTGCGCGCGGAACTGAAGTACGGCGCGATCGACGAGATCCTCGCCACCGGCCTGCATGCCTTCCTGACGCAGTTCCTCGATCGCGTCAACGACCTCGGCATGCGCATCAGCCGCGACTTCCTGATTCCCGCCTGAGCGACTGGCGGCGCCGGATCAAGCCTGCAGGGCCGCGAGGCTGCGCCGCAGGTTCTCGCGTGCGCGGTGTTCGAGCGCGTCGTGGAAGGCCGCGGTGAGGTAGATCCGCGGGCGGGCCAGGAAGGAGGCGAGCACCTCCGAGCGGCGCAGGCGGAACTGCGGCTCGGGCACGTGGGCGTACTCGGCCCGGATCTGGGCTTCGTAGTCGTCGAAGCGCGCCGGCGCCGCCCCGAGGATGGCGAGGTCGATGTCCAGCAGCAGGCGCGTGTCCGCATCGTCGCTGGCGGCATGGCCATGGGTGGCGAGCACCAGCCGCTGCACGCGCTGCGCGACCTCCTCGCCGCAGCCGGCGGCCAGGATGCTGCGCCAGGCCCATTCGGCGCTGCGCTCCTCGTTGTCGGCGCAGCGCGGGTCGTAGACGGCGTCGTGGAACCACAGGGCCAGTTCCACTTCCACCGGGTGCTGCGCCAGGGTGGCGGCGGCATCGAGATGGGCCAGGCAGGCGCGCAGGTGCTGCAGCGTGTGGTAGTGCCGGTGCG
>NZ_DASSVG010000314.1:0-3740 GCF_035706265.1 Ramlibacter sp.
GCACCGGGCCTGCGGAATCTTGCGCCAGATCAAGGTCGCGGCAGGACTAGTCCCTCGGAACTATCGCCATCGTTCTTCCGCCGCGATCGCATCGTTCTTCCGCCGCGCCCGGCTGGTCCACCGAAGGATGTTCGCGACGGCCTTGCGGCCCGACAGTTCCATGCGTCGACCCAGCACAAGGAACGGAGTCCAACGTGTCCACCGCAAGCCTCCTCGCCGACGGCACCGCCTCGATGGCGCGCCGCGCGCACTCCTCCACGCGCCGCGCGTGGTCGGTGCTCGCCGTCAGCACCCTGTCCTTCACCGTGTGCTTCATGGTATGGATGATGTTCGGCGTGATCGGCATCCCGATCAAGAAGGCGCTGAACCTCAACGCCACGGAGTTCGGCCTGCTCACGGCCACGCCCGTGCTCACCGGCTCCCTGATCCGGGTGCCCCTGGGCATCTGGACCGACCGCTTCGGCGGCCGCATCGTGCTGGCCGCCCTGATGGCCGTCACCGTGCCGGCGATCTGGCTCATGGCCTACGCCACCCAGTACTGGCACTTCCTGGTGATCGGCCTGTTCGTCGGCCTGGCCGGCGGCTCGTTCTCGGTCGGCACGCCCTACGTGGCCCGCTGGTTCCCGAAGAACCGCCAGGGCTTCGCGATGGGCGTCTACGGCGCCGGCAACTCCGGTGCGGCCGTCAACAAGTTCGTCGCGCCGGTGCTGCTGGTCGCCTTCGGCTGGCAGGCGGTGCCGCAGGTCTACGCCGCCGTGATGCTCGGCACCGTGCTGCTGTTCTGGTTCTTCAGCCACAGCAACCCGCAGCACCTGGTGCCCAGCACCGTGACCTTCCGCGACCAGCTCCGGGCGCTGAAGGACCCGAAGGTGCTGCGCTACTGCCAGTACTACAGCATCGTGTTCGGCGGCTACGTGGCGCTGTCGCTGTGGATGGTGCAGTACTACGTCGGCGAGTTCGGCCTCGACATCCGCGTGGCCGCCCTGCTGGCCGCCTGCTTCTCGCTGCCGGGCGGCGTGCTGCGCGCCATCGGCGGCTGGCTCTCGGACAAGTACGGCGCGCACCAGATGACGTGGTGGGTGATGTGGGTGAGCTGGGTCTGCCTGTTCCTGCTGTCGTACCCGCAGACCGACCTCACGATCTTCACGGTCAACGGGCCGCAGAGCTTCCACATCGGCCTCAACGTCTACTCCTTCACCGCGCTGATGTTCATCCTGGGCATCGCCTGGGCCTTCGGCAAGGCGAGCGTCTTCAAGTACATCAGCGACGACTACCCCAGGAACATCGGGACCATCTCGGGCATCGTCGGCCTGGCCGGCGGCCTCGGCGGCTTCCTGCTGCCGATCATGTTCGGCGCCCTGATGGACCTCACCGG
The DNA here is from genome assembly GCF_035706265.1 of Ramlibacter sp. Taxonomy (GTDB): domain Bacteria; phylum Pseudomonadota; class Gammaproteobacteria; order Burkholderiales; family Burkholderiaceae_C; genus Ramlibacter. Next base: position 1,376 of record NZ_DASSVG010000314.1, read on the forward strand.
CATCCGCTCCAGCGCCTTCATGCTGATGTACGGCGTGGTCTGGGTGTCCCTGGTCTGGATGTACTTCACCGAGGTGCGCCGCACCGAGGTGATGGGCGAGCACGCGCCCGCCGCTCCCTCCTTCACGCACTGATCCCAGGAGATCAACCATGGCATTCAGCAGCACCCATGTCCCGGTCGCACGGCCGGGGCGAACGCTGACCATCTGGACCCCGGAGGACAAGGCCTTCTGGGAACGCGAGGGCGAGGCCATCGCCAAGATCAACCTCTGGATCAGCGTGCCCGCGCTGTTCCTGGCCTTCGCGGTGTGGCAGGTCTGGAGCGTGGTGGCCGTGGGCCTGCCGGCGCTGGGCTTCAAGTATTCGACCAACCAGCTGTTCTGGCTGGCCGCCGCGCCGGCGCTCTCCGGCGCGACGCTGCGCATCTTCTATTCCTTCATCGTGCCGCTGGTGGGCGGCCGCCGGTGGACGGCGATCTCCACCGCCTCGCTGCTGTTCCCGGCCATCGGCATCGGCATGGCGGTGCAGGACAACACCACCAGTTATCCCACCATGCTGATGCTGGCGCTGCTGTGCGGCCTCGGCGGCGGCAACTTCAGCTCCAGCATGGCCAACATCAGCTTCTTCTTCCCGAAGGAGCGCAAGGGCTCGGCCCTGGGCGTGAACGCCGGCCTCGGCAACCTGGGCGTCTCGGTGGTGCAGTTCCTCAGCCCGCTCGTGGTCACGGCCGGCATCTTCGGCGTGTTCGGCGGCGATGCGCAGACCATCGTCAAGGACGGCGAGACGGTCAAGGTGTGGACGCAGAACGCCGCCTTCATCTGGGTGCCGTGGATCGCGCTCGCGTCCATCGCCGCGTGGTTCGGCATGAACGACATCGCCGACGCCAAGGCCTCGTTCGCGACCCAGGCCACCATCTTCGGGCGCAAGCACACCTGGCTGATGTGCCTGCTGTACCTCGGGACCTTCGGTTCCTTCATCGGCTACGCGGCGGGCTTCCCGCTCCTGATCAAGAGCCAGTTCCCGGGCGTGAACCCGCTCGCCTATGCGTGGATGGGCCCGCTGGTGGGCGCGGTGGTGCGGCCCTTCGGCGGCTGGCTGTCCGACAAGCTCGGGGGCGCCCGCGTCACCTTCTGGAACTTCGTGGTGATGGCGGCGGCCGTGGTGGGCGTGCTGTACTTCCTGCCCGCCAACGGCAACGGCGGCAACTTCCCCGGCTTCTTCGCCATGTTCCTGGTGCTGTTCCTCACCACCGGCATCGGCAACGGCTCGACCTTCCGCATGATCCCCGTGATCTTCCTGAACCAGTCGCTGCGCGGCGTGGACCGCCGCGACCGCGAGGCCGTCGCCCGTGCCACCAAGGAAGGCAACACCGAAGGCGCCGCCACGCTCGGCTTCACGGCCGCCTTCGCGGCCTACGGCGGCTTCTTCATCCCCAAGAGCTACGGCACTTCGATCACGATGACCGGCGGCCCGGAAGCGGCGCTGATCGTGTTCATCACGTTCTACCTGCTGTGCATCGCGGTGACCTGGTGGTTCTACGCGCGCAAGGGCGCGGAGATGCCCTGCTAGCGCCCCATCCCCACCCTCCCCCGCAGGGGGAGGGAGCAATCCCTGGAGAGAAGAATGAGCCATTTCCTCGACCGCCTCACCTGGTTCTCGCAGCCGCGCGAACCCTTCGCCGGGGGCCACGGCCAGGCCACCAACGAAGACCGCTCCTGGGAGCGCGCCTACCGCGACCGCTGGGCGCACGACAAGATCGTGCGCAGCACCCACGGCGTGAACTGCACCGGCTCCTGCTCGTGGAAGATCTACGTCAAGGGCGGCATCGTCACCTGGGAGACGCAGCAGACGGACTACCCGCGCACGCGCTGGGACATGCCCAACCACGAGCCGCGCGGCTGTGCCCGCGGCGCCAGCTACAGCTGGTACCTCTATTCGGCCAACCGCGTGAAGTACCCGCTGGTGCGCGGCCGGCTGCTGAAGCTGTGGCGTGAAGCGCGCCGCACGCTGCCGCCGGTGGCGGCCTGGGCCCGCATCGCCGGCGACGAGGCCGCCCGGCGCAGCTGGCAGCAGGTGCGCGGCATGGGCGGCTTCGTGCGATCGAGCTGGGACGAGGTCAACGAAATGGTCGCCGCGGCCAACATCCACACCATCGGCCGCTGGGGGCCGGACCGCATCATCGGCTTCTCGCCGATCCCGGCCATGTCGATGGTCAGCTACGCCGCCGGCTCGCGCTACCTGTCGCTGATCGGCGGCGTCTGCATGTCCTTCTACGACTGGTACTGCGACCTGCCGCCCTCGTCGCCGCAGGTCTGGGGCGAGCAGACCGACGTGCCCGAGTCGGCCGACTGGTACAACAGCAGCTA
>NZ_DASSVG010000315.1:0-3584 GCF_035706265.1 Ramlibacter sp.
GCCTGGTGCTCTACCCGCAGAGCCCGCGCTACGTGAGCCCCGAGCGGGCCGCCGAACTGGCGCGGCGCCTGCCGCCCTTCGTCACGCCGGTGCTGCTGTTCGTGAACGAGGCCCCGCAGGCCGTGCGCGCCGCCTGCGAGCGCGTGCCCAATGCCCTGCTGCAGTTCCACGGCGACGAGAGCCCGCAGCAGTGCGCCGAGGCCGCCGCCGGCCGGCCCTGGATGCGCGCGGCGCGCATCCCGGCGGACGCCTCCGTGCCCTTCGACTTGCTAGAATTTGCCGCACAGTATTCACAGGCGACCGCCCTGCTGCTGGACGCCCACGTCCAGGGCTACGGCGGCGCCGGACGGACATTCCCTTGGTCACGCCTGCCACCAAACGCCAGCTGTCACGCCGTTTTGTCTGGTGGGCTCACACCTGCAAACGTGGGCGACGGCATCCTGCAGGTGCGGCCGCGCTTCGCCACGCTGGCCGTTGATGTGAGTTCCGGCGTCGAGTCCTCCAAGGGCATCAAGGACGCCGGCCTGATCCATCAGTTCGTCGCGGCCGTGCGCGCCGCCGACGTGCTTCTTGCAAGGTCCCGGAATGCCCTCCTATCAGCAACCTGACGCCACCGGCCACTTCGGCATCTACGGCGGCAGCTTCGTCAGCGAGACGCTGACCCACGCCATCAGCGAACTGCGCGAAGCCTACGCGCGCTACCAGAACGACCCGGAGTTCCTGCGCGAATTCCAGTACGAGCTGAAGCACTACGTGGGCCGCCCCTCGCCCGTCTACCACGCCGAGCGCATGAGCCGCGAACAGGGCGGCGCGCAGATCTACCTGAAGCGCGAAGACCTCAACCACACCGGCGCCCACAAGATCAACAACGTGATCGGCCAGGCCATGCTCGCCAAGCGCATGGGCAAGCCGCGCGTGATCGCCGAGACCGGCGCCGGCCAGCACGGCGTGGCCACGGCCACCATCTGCGCCCGCTACGGCCTGGAATGCGTGGTCTACATGGGCAGCAACGACGTGCAGCGGCAAAGCCCCAACGTCTACCGCATGAACCTGCTGGGCGCGCGCGTGGTGCCGGTGGAGTCCGGCAGCCGCACGCTCAAGGACGCCCTCAACGAGGCAATGCGCGACTGGGTCACCAACGTCGAGAACACCTTCTACATCATCGGCACGGTGGCGGGCCCGCACCCCTACCCGATGATGGTGCGCGACTTCCAGAGCGTGATCGGCCACGAGTGCATCGAGCAGATGCCGGAACTCGCCGGCCGCCAGCCCGATGCCGTGATCGCCTGCGTCGGCGGCGGCAGCAACGCGATGGGCATCTTCCATCCCTACATCCCGTTCGAGGGCACGCGGCTGATCGGCGTCGAGGCCGCCGGCGAGGGGCTCGATTCGGGCAAGCATTCGGCTTCGCTGCAGCGCGGCGCGCCGGGCGTGCTGCACGGCAACCGCACCTACATCCTGCAGGACGCCAACGGCCAGATCATCGAGACGCACAGCGTGAGCGCCGGCCTGGACTATCCGGGCGTCGGCCCCGAGCACGCGTGGCTCAAGGACACGGGCCGCGCCGAATACGTCGGCATCACCGACAAGGAAGCGCTCGACGCCTTCCACTACCTCTGCCGCACCGAAGGCATCATTCCCGCGCTGGAATCGAGCCACGCGGTCGCCTACGCGATGAAGCTGGCCAAGACGATGCGGCCCGACCAGCACATCCTGGTGAACCTGTCCGGCCGCGGCGACAAGGACATCGGCACGGTGGCGGACCTGGCCGGCGTCGACTTCTACGACCGCCCCTCCATGCGAGGCTTGACGCTCAAGGGAGGGCCGAAGCAATGAGCCGCATCGCCGCGACCTTCGAACGCCTCGCGCAGGCCAGGCGCAAGGCGCTGATCCCCTACATCACCGCCGGCTTCCCCTTCGCCGACATCACGCCCGACCTGATGCACGCGATGGTCGAAGCGGGCTCCGACGTGATCGAGCTGGGCGTGCCCTTCTCCGACCCGATGGCCGACGGCCCCGTGGTGCAGAAGGCGGGTGAGCGCGCCCTCGCACTCGGCATCGGCTTGAAGGACGTGCTGGAAATGGTGCGCGCCTTCCGCCAGCGCGACGCGGCCACGCCGGTGGTGCTGATGGGGTACGCGAACCCGGTCGAGCGCTACGAGCTCGCCAACGGCAAGGGCGCGTTTGCCCGCGACGCCGCGGCGGCAGGCGTGGACGGCGTGCTGATCGTCGACTACCCGCCGGAGGAATGCGAGGAATTCGCCGCGCAGCTGAAGGCGCAGGGCCTGGACCTGATCTTCCTGCTGGCGCCCACCAGCACCGAGCAGCGCATCCAGCAGGTCGGCCGCGTCGCCAGCGGCTACGTCTACTACGTGTCGCTCAAGGGCGTGACCGGCGCCGGCCACCTCGACACCGCCGCGGTGGAAGAGGCACTGCCGCGCATCCGCAAGCACGTGAAGATCCCGGTCGGCGTGGGCTTCGGCATCCGCGACGCCGTCAGCGCCAAGGCGGTCGGCCGGGTGGCCGATGCGGTGGTGATCGGCAGCAAGGTCATCCAGGTCGTGGAAGACCTGCCGCGTGAAGAAGTCCTGCCCCAGCTGGCCGCGTTCCTGCGCGAGATCCGCGCCGCGCTAGACTCCTGAGATCCCCCGAGAAAGAAAATCGACATGAGCTGGTTGGAAAAACTGCTGCCCCCGAAGATCCAGCCGACGGATCCCAACGAGCGGCGCAGCGTGCCCGAGGGCCTGTGGATCAAGTGCCCCAGCTGCGATTCGGTGCTGTACAAGACCGACCTGGAGCACAACCTCAACGTCTGCCCCAGCTGCGGCCACCACCACCGCATCGGCGCCCGGGCGCGCCTGAACGCCTTCCTCGATGCCGAAGGCCGCTACGAGATCGGCCAGGAAGTGGTGCCGGTCGACCCGCTCAAGTTCAAGGACAGCCGCAAGTACCCGGAGCGGATCAAGGAAGCGATGGAGAACACCGGCGAGACCGACGCGCTGGTGGTGATGGGCGGCTCGGTGCACAGCATCAACCTGGTGGCCGCCGCCTTCGAGTTCGACTTCATGGGCGGCTCGATGGGCAGCGTGGTCGGCGAGCGCTTCGCGCGCGGCGTCGAGACGGCCATCGAGCAGAAGGTGCCTTTCCTGTGCTTCACGGCCACCGGCGGCGCCCGCATGCAGGAAGGCCTGCTGTCGCTGATGCAGATGGCCAAGACGAACGCCGCCCTCACGCGGCTGGCCAAGAAGGGGCTGCCCTACATCAGCGTGCTGACCGACCCGACGATGGGCGGGGTGAGCGCCGGCTTCGCCTTCGTGGGCGACGTGGTGATCGCGGAGCCCAAGGCCCTGATCGGCTTCGCGGGCCCGCGCGTGATCGAGTCCACGGTGCGGGTGAAGCTGCCGGAAGGCTTCCAGCGCGCCGAGTTCCTGCAGGAAAAAGGCGCCGTCGACCTGATCTGCGACCGCCGCGAACTGCGCAAGACCGTGGCGAACGTGCTGGCGATGCTCACCCGCCAGGCCGCGGACGCGGTGGAGTGAATACCGGACAGCCGGACGCAGAGGACGCGAAAGATACGCAGAGGA
>NZ_DASSVG010000316.1:0-6438 GCF_035706265.1 Ramlibacter sp.
CGCCGTGGATGGCGATCTGGCCGGGGGTCTCGATCTTCCTGCTGGTGCTGTCGTTCAATCTGCTGGGGGATGGCTTGCGGGATGCGCTGGATCCGCGGCAGCGGTGAAGCGCTGGGCTTCGCGCTGTCGCGCTCAGCACCATGTATGGACGCCCCCAGCTTGTCAAGCGATGAGTGGGCGATGGACCATAGGATCGAGTGCAGCCATGTATCCGGACTCTGATCGGGCATTTGGAGCGCCCGGGTCCCTGATGGATTTACGCTGACCGGCGCCTCAATCAGCCTATCGAGCTCGCAGCTCTGGGCGCTTTGCGGGTTGGTGCCGGTCACGGTCCGACCTGGGGTGCCATCACTTTCGTCATTCGCCTGAGCAATCGATAGGGGTGCTCCTATGGATGTGGTTGAAGGGGTTGGCGCCTTGGTGCCGGGGTCAAGGGCGGGCGAAGCCCGGCGAAGCGCACCCTTGAGGCGGGCACCAAGGCGCAGACGCTGCGAGCGGGTCGGAAGCGGCGCAATGCCGCTTCGGACCTGCGAGACAAGCGGCGTGTGTCATGCGACAAGCTCCCGGTGTGCATTGGCGTGGTGATGCGGATCGAAATCACATTCGCGCTGCAGCAGCGCCCAGGCGGTGCGCGCATTCTTGTTGGCCAGCGCGACCGCCGCCACGTTGGGGCCGCGGCGCTTGACGAGCTCGGTCAACCAGCTCCAGCGGGCATCGGGTAGGGGCTGCCGCAGCACGGCCTTCACGACCGAGCGCGCCCCGTGAATCATCAAGGTGCGCAGGTAGACGTCGCCGTGCTTGCTGATGCCCAGCAACACCTGCTTGCCGCCGCTGGAATGCTGCCGTGGCACCACGCCCATCCAACTGCTGACCTGGCGGCCGTTGGCGAAGTTGCGCGCATCGCCGACCTTGGCCACAAACGCCGTCGCAGACAGCGGGCCGATGCCCGGAATGCCCTCCAGGCGGCGACAGGTGGGGGTATTGCGACTGGCCTGGCGGATCTGCGCCTCGAACTCGCTGACCTGGGCATCGAGCTGGCGCAGTTGCTCATGCAGGCGCTGCAGCAACTGCCTGGCTTGCGCGGGTAGCTCATTGCCGGCGTCCTCGATCACGTCGGGCAGTTGCTGCATGAAGGACTTGAAGCCCGGGGGCAGCACCACTCCGAATTCGGCCAGCTCGCCACGGATTTCGTTCGACTTGGCGTTGCGCGCCTTCAGGCAGCCGCGCCTGGCGTTGTGCAGCATCAGGATCGTCTGCTGCTCCACCGTCTTGATCGCCACGAAGCGCATGTTGGGCCGACCCACGGCCTCGCAGATGCCCTCCGCATCCACAGCATCGTTCTTGTGCGTCTTCACGTACGGCTTGACGTACTGAGGCGGGATCAACTTGACCGTGTGTCCCAGCTCCTGCAGCTTGCGCGCCCAATAATGCGCTCCGCCGCAGGCCTCCATGCCGACCAGACAGGCAGGCAAGGTCGCGAAGAACGCCAGCACCTGATTTCGCTTGAGCTTCTTGCCCAAGACCTTGCGGCCGGTCTCATCAACACCGTGGACCTGGAAAACGCTCTTTGCCAAGTCAAGGCCAACGCGGGTAATCTCCATGACGGACGCTCCTTTCCACGTTAAGTGGCTTGATAACCCTTTCCACTTTGGCACCTCAGATGCCGTAGAGGAAGGGGGCGTCCATCCCATTAGCCTACGAGATGCCTCGGAGACGCACGCTACGCGCGTCCACCCATCGACCGCGCGGTCGGGAACGGATACGCCGGCTGGGGCTGCCGCGACGCCGCCGGTGCTTCGCGAAGCGGCGCGCTGCGGATCCCGCGGCCGAGGGGCGTGTAGCGCAGCACCCGGCTCAGGCCTTCGCGCCCGCTGGCCGCGCGCGCAACCAGCGCGCTGGCGGCCAAACCCCCGGCGGTGCGCACGGCCCACGAGCGGTGCTTGCGGGTGAACTGCCAGAGCGCTACGCCCAGCCCCAGCACCAGCCAGTGCTCGCCCGGAAAGCCCGGGCGCGCGGCGTCGGCCGCCTTGATCTTCTCCAGCGTGGAGCGCTCGTCCCGGAGTTCGGGTGGCACCTGTTCCAGTGGCATGGGCGGGCTGGCCTCGGCCAGCGTCGGGGTCAGGTCGGTCGGCTGTTGCATGCTTCTCTCCGGAGGATCGTCTCCGGCGAGCATCGCGCCTGCCGCGGCCGCGGCACGTAGGAAAGCGGCTGAACCTCGCCCTCAGAAATCGTCGCCGCCGCTGGCCAGGTTCTCGAACTTCGTCAGCTGCTTCAGGAAGGCCAGCTTCACCGTCCCGGTGGGGCCGTTCCGCTGCTTGGAGATGATCACTTCAGAGACGCCGGGCTCCTTGGAGTCCTTGTTGTAGTAGTCGTCGCGGTAGATGAACATGATCACGTCGGCGTCCTGCTCGATGGCGCCGGACTCGCGCAGGTCCGACATCATGGGGCGCTTGTCGGTGCGCTGCTCCACCGCGCGCGAGAGCTGCGACAGCGCGATCACCGGGCAGCCGAGCTCCTTGGCCAGCATCTTCAGGCCGCGCGAGATCTCGCCCACGGCCGTGGCGCGGTTCTCGTCGCTCATGCTGCCCGACACGCTCATGAGCTGCAGGTAGTCGACCACGATCAGGCCCAGCTTGCCGCCGCACTGGCGCGCGAGGCGCCGGGCGTTGGCGCGCAGTTCGCTGACCGTGAGGCCGGGAGTCTCGTCGATGTGCAGCTGGATGTTGCGCAGCTTCTCGATCGCTTCCGTCAGGCGCGGCCATTCGTCGTCGGTGAGCTTGCCGGTGCGCAGGTGGCCCTGGTCGATGCGGCCGATGGAGCCGACGATACGCACGGCCAGCTGCGCCGCGCCCATTTCCATCGAGAACACGGCCACCGGCAGGCCCTCGTTGAGTGCCACGTGCTCGGCGATGTTGATCGCCAGCGAGGTCTTGCCCATGGAGGGACGCGCCGCCAGGATGATCAGGTCGCCGGCCTGCATGCCGGAGGTCATGCGGTCGAAGTCGTAGAAGCCGGTGGGCACGCCCGTGATGTCGTTCGGGTTGTCCGCCATCTCCTGGACGCGATCCAGCAGCTGCACCACCAGGCCTTCCATGCTCTGGAAGCCCTGCTTGGAGCGCGAACCCTCCTCGCCGATGTGGAAGATCTTCTGCTCCGCCTCGTCGAGGATCTTCTCCACCGGCTTGCCCTGCGGGTTGAAGGCGGCGGTGGCGATCTCGTCGCTCGCGCTCACCAGCTTGCGCAGGATGGAGCGCTCGCGCACGATCTCCGCGTAGCGGCGGATGTTGGCGGCGCTCGGGACGTACTGCGCCAGCGAGTTGAGGTAGGGCAGCCCGCCGATCTCCTCCGCCTTGCCCAGGCTCTGGAGCTGCTCGTAGGCCGTGATCACGTCGGCCGGCTTGTTGCCGTTGATCAGGCCGCTGACCGCGGTGAAGATCAGCTTGTGCTCGTGGCGGTAGAAGTCGGATTCGGTGAGCAGGTCGCCCACGCGGTCCCAGGCGCCGTTGTCCAGCAGCAGGCCGCCGAGCACGCTCGACTCCGCCTCGATCGAATGGGGCGGGATGCGCAGCTGCGCGACCTGGCGGTCACGCTCGCGCGGAAAGTCGTCTTCGACGGGGCTCAGGACAGCGGACATCAATCACTCACTCCTCGTGCGATTGTCCCGCCGCCCCTGTAAGGATGTCCAGTGACAACTCTGGGGGATTGCTGTGGACAACGTCTCGGAAGCTGTGCATGGAGGAATATCCGGACAGCCGGACGCAAAGGACGCGAAAGATACGCAAAGGACGCAAAGAAGACATTCCGTCCACGGCTGTTCTTTTGCGTCCTTCGCGTACCCTTTGCGCCCTTTGCGTCCGGAAGTTCGAGACGAAAAAGCCGCCCGAAGGCGGCTTTTCGCGGCAGGCAGCGAAGGCTTACGCCGTCTCGCCGTAGACCGTGACGTTGATCTCGACGACCACGTCGGTGTGCAGCGCCACGTTGACGTGGCTGTCGCCCACCATCTTGATCGGGCCGGTGGGCATGCGCACCTGCGACTTCTGCACCGGGAAGCCCATCTTGGTGAGCTCCTCGGCGATGTCGTGGTTGGTGACCGAGCCGAACAGGCGGCCGTCGACGCCGGCCTTCTGGGTCAGCTTGACGGTCTGGCCGGCCAGCTTCTCGCCGGTGGCTTGCGCCTCGGCCAGCTTGGCGGCGGCCTGCTTCTCCAGGTCGGCGCGCTTGGCCTCGAATTCGGCCTTGTTCGCCTCCGTGGCGCGGCGGGCGCGGCCCTGGGGGATCAGGAAGTTGCGGGCGTAGCCCTCACGCACCTTCACGATCTCGCCCAGGTTGCCCAGGTTGACGACTTTCTCGAGCAGGATGACTTGCATGGCTACTTCCTCAGATGCGGTGCTGGTCGGAGTACGGCAGCAGCGCCAGGAAGCGCGCGCGCTTGATGGCGGTGTTCAGCTGGCGCTGGTAGATCGCGCGGGTGCCGGTCAGGCGCGCCGGGATGATCTTGCCGTTCTCGGAGATGAAGTCGCGCAGGGTGTCGATGTCCTTGTAGTCGATCTCCTCGACACCGGCGACGGTGAAGCGGCAGAAGCGCTTGCGCTTGAACAGCAGCGACTGGGTGTTGCGCTTCGGACGCTTGTCCTTGTTGAACTTCTTGAACGTGGCCATGGTTTGGCTCCTAGGAAACTGGGTCTGGCTGGAATGACTGGATGTGCAACACCGGGTGCTTGCCGCCGCGGAATGCGGCGAGGAAGCCCGTGAACCGGAATCCGCTGCCGATCGCCTGCCTGGCAAGCGTCTCGGCATCCGCCCCGAAGGCCACCGCGCGGATCTCCACCTTCACCTGCCTGCGGGCCCCGGCTTCCAGGGCTTCGGACTCGTGTTCGAGCCGCAGGTCGAGGGCGGGCACTCCGGCGGGGGTGTAGCGCAGGGCCTTGGCCTCCGCGATACGGGCGCTCAGGATCGTCTGGTTCACACCCGGCGAGTCGCCGCCGAAATTACGACTGGAACTCCGCCTGTTGCGCCTTGCGGGCTTCCTCGCGCTCCACGGTCTTCATCATGGAGGACGGGCCCGTCTCGGCCTTCTTCTTCACCACCGTCAGGTGGCGCAGCACGGCGTCGTTGAAGCGGAAGGCGTGCTCGAGCTCGCTCATCACCGCCTGGTCGGCCTCGATGTTGATGCACAGGAAGTGCGCCTTGGCGAGCTTGTTGATCTGGTAGGCCAGCTGGCGGCGGCCCCAGTCTTCCACACGATGCACCTTGCCGTTGCCGGCGGTGATCATGCCCTTGTAGCGCTCCAGCATGGCCGGAACCTGTTCGCTCTGGTCCGGGTGGATCAGCAGCACGATTTCATAGTGACGCATGGGTTCTCCTTGTGGACTCGCCGCGTGGTCGCGCGGCGATACGGAAACTGGCCGCCTCCGGCGTCATGACGGGGTGCGGCAAGGGGAAAAGCCCATGATTATAGCCCGGATGGGCCCGGGCTGCCCGACGGGAGGTCGGACCTCCTGCGACCGCTGCGCTTCACAAGGAGAAAAGCCCGCACGCGGCGGGCTTTCCGTTGCAACGCCGCGTGCGGCTCAGTCGCGGGCGTAGATGTCCACGTCCTTGGTTTCGCGGATGAACAGCATGCCGACGATGAAGGTCATCGACGCGATCACGACGGGGTACCAGAGGCCGTAGAAGATGTCGCCGGTGGCCGCGACCATGGCGAAGGCGGTGGTCGGCAGCAGGCCGCCGAACCAGCCGTTGCCGATGTGGTACGGCAGGCTCATCGAGGTGTAGCGGATGCGGGTCGGGAACAGTTCGACCAGCATGGCCGCGATCGGGCCGTACACCATCGTCACCAGGATCACCAGGAACACCAGGATGGCCAGCACGGTGCCGGTGTTCATCTTCGCCTTGTCGGCCGGGGCCGTCAGGCCGGCGGCCTTGGCCGTCTCGCCGACCTGCTTCTTGAAGTCGGCCAGGGACTTGGCGGATTCGGCGGAGAAGCCGTGGCGCTCGGCGTTCAGCGTGAGGCTCGGCGCGGCCATGACCTTGCCGCCGATGCTGATGGTGGCCGGCGTGCCGGCCGGCGCGGCCACGTTCTCGTAGGGAATGTAGGCCTGCGTCAGCGCGCGCTTGGCGACGTCGCACGAGGAGGTGAAGTCGATCTCGCGGGCGATCGGGCTGCCCTGGAAGGAGCACTGCTTCGGATCGGCCGTGATGGTGACCTTGGTGGCCTGCTGCGCGGCGACCAGCGCGGGGTTGGCGGCCTTCAGCAGCATCGGGAACACGGCGAAGTAGGTCACCGCGGCGATCAGGCAACCGGCCATGATGATGGGCTTGCGGCCGATCTTGTCCGAGAGCGCGCCGAACACGATGAAGAAGGGCGTGCCGATCAGCAGCGAGGCGGCGATCAGCAGGTTGGCCGTGGTGGCGTCCACCTTGGCGATCGTGGTCAGG
>NZ_DASSVG010000317.1:0-9425 GCF_035706265.1 Ramlibacter sp.
CGCTGGCCTGGCGGGTGAGCGACTGCGCCTGCAGCAGGTCCACCCGGGCCGATTCGCCGGCGCGCACCCGGCGCTCGAGGTCGGCGGCGAGGGCCTGCGCGTCGCGCACGCGGGCCCGCGCCAGTTCGCGCTCGATCTGCGCCAGGGTGGCCTGCGCCGCGGCCTCGCGCACCTCGCCGGCGAGCTTGAGACGCGCCGCGGCCTGGGCCTGCTCGAAGGCGGCGCGCTCCGCTGCCACCTGGGCCGCGGTGGCGCGGCGCAGGCCGGCATTCCAGACCGGCGCCGAGACTTCGAGCTCCGACTCCCGCAGGCCGCCGTTGCTGCCGAGGCGGTCGCTACGGTAGGAGCCGGAAACGGTGGGCGGCCCGGCGAACAGCGAGGCCGCGGCGCGTTCGCGCGCGTCGAGCTCCTGCGCGCGGCTGGCGGCAGCGCGCGCCGGCGCGCTCAGCGCCCAGGCGGCATCGACCGCCTCGCGCAGCGTGGGCGGAGTCTGGGCCAGGCCGGCAAGCGCCAGCGCGGCCAGGGACACGGCCGCGAACGGCCGCAGGAAAGGCAAAGGCATCCTGTTCTCCGAAAGTCATGCGAGGACTCCGGCGAACCGCGGAAGAAGAAAGGAAGGGAGTGCGGCCCGCCGTCAGGCGGCGGGCCACTGGGGGCGTTCGTGCCGTTCCGAAAAACGCTCGCGCGTGGCGGGCAGGGCCGCCTCGGCCGGGGCGGCAGGCAGCGCCAGCAGGGCGAAGGCGGGCAGGTCCTGGGTGATGAAGGCCTGCAGGCCGTGGTAGGCGTGGGCGACGCTGCAGCAGGCGTCGTCCAGCGTGCCGCCGGCTTCGGCTGCGTGGTCGTCGTGCGAGGGGAACAGCTGGGCGTGCCGGTGCGAAGAGGGCGCCTGGCCCGCGCGGGCCGCCTCGTCGCAGAAATGGGTGGCCGCCCAGCTCGTCTGCATGGACATCACCCAAATGAGAAGCAACAAAAAGATACGTTGCACAGCGATCGGATACTAAGCAGCCGGGCTGCAGTCGCGCTACTGGGTTTCCCTGAGATCAGCGCAGCCAGCCGCGCTTCCGGAAATACCACATAGGTACGAGGGCGCTGGCCGCCATCATGACCAGGACGTAGGGGTAGGCGGCGTGCCCGAGCAGCCGGATTTCCGGAAACTGCAGGTTCATGCCGTACAGGCTGGCCACGAGGGTCGGCGGCAGCAGGGCGACGCTCGCCACCGAGAAGATCTTGATGATCTTGTTCTGGTTGATGTTGATGAAGCCGACCGTGGCATCCATCAGGAAGTTGATCTTGTCGAACAGGAAGGCCGTGTGGCTGTCCAGCGATTCGATGTCGCGCAGGATCTGGCGCGCCTCCTCGAACTGGCTGGCGTTGAGCATGCGGCTGCGCATCATGAAGCTCACCGCGCGGCGCGTGTCCATCACGTTGCGGCGGATGCGGCCGTTCAGGTCTTCCTGGCGGGCGATGGCCTCCAGCGCCTCGCCGGCCAGCGTGTCGGTCACCTCGCCGGCCAGCACCTGGCGGCTGACCTTCTCCAGCTCGTCGTAGACGCCTTCGAGCGTGTCGGCGGAGTATTCCGCGTCGGCGTCGAAGAGCTTGAGCAGCACTTCCTTGGCGTCCTCGATCAGGCCGGGCGCCCGGCGGGCGCGCAGGCGCAGCAGCCGGAACACGGGCACGTCCTCGTCGTGGATCGAGAACAGCACGCCGTGGCTCTTGAGCGAGTCGTTCATCAGGTTGAGGATGAACGCCACCCGCACGGAGCGCGGCTCGTCGTCGCCGCCGATCAGGAAGTCGCTGCGGATGTGGAGGTCGCCGTTGTCCTCTTCGTAGAAGCGGGCGGATTCCTCGATGTCCTCGTCCATCGCGTCTTCCGGGATGGACAGGCCGTAGTACTGCTTGATCCAGCGCTTCTCTTCCGGCGTGGGCGATTCGAGGTCGACCCAGATCGGCTGGAAGCGGGAGAGCTCTTCCAGCGACTCGATCTCCTCCTGGAAGAGTCGGCCGTTGGCGAGCGTGAAGATGTTGAGCATCGGAGCTTCGGTTCCAAAGGTTCGCGCTGAGGGGTGGGGTCAGCTTCCGCAGCGGCTGGAACCGCGGCTCCAGTCACCTGGGAAGCCGCCGACTAGGGCTGGTTTCCAAGGAGGGCTCTCCAGAAAAAGGATGGGCGATTATGCCGCGCCTGCGGGAGGGATTCGGGCAGGCTCGTCCATCCGGCCAGACCCTTACTGCTGTGGCAGGCGCAGGAAACGTCCTACACGGCTGGGCCAGAACGTCCGACACCACGGCTCAGGAGGCGGCCCTACATTGACTTCATCGCAGGGCTGCCCGCCCTGTCCGTACCTGCATAGGAGCCGAGATGATCCAGCTAGCGACCGACCCGAACGCCAGCCGCTCGAACTGGCGTCACGCCCCGGGCGAAGCCAAGGAGGACACCTTGGCACGCCGGCCGCGCAGCGGCCACGCGTGGCCCTTCATCGTGCGCTCCTCGGAGCGCACCCCCGGCTCGCAGGATCGCAAGCGCACCCCCACCAGCGCCGCCAGCGGCAGCTGAAGCCCCGCGGAAGGAGCACCCCATGTTCAAAGAACCCAAGACCAGCAACCGTTACAGCGACACGCCGCGCGACAAGCCCCAGGCGGAGCGGGTCGAGCACGCGAACCTCGATCGCCCCGGCGCCCAGGCTCACCCGAAGGCCGTGGGCGGCTGGAACCGCCTCGATGCCGCCGCCCTGTGGCGCCTGCGTTGAGCGCCGGCTGACGCCCCCGATTCCTGTCAAGGGGTGGGTCCACCGCCCGCCCCGAGATCTTTATCCGGCCCCTTCGGGGGCCGTTTTTCATGGTCGCGGGCGCGTGCCGTACGAAGGAAGAAAACATGAGTGCGGACGCGCACTTGCGAACCTGATTTCGAGCGATTTCGATTCACGCCTCGGCCTTGAGGGAAATCAATTGCCTTTTGGGAACGCCGGGCGCATAGTGGTTCGCAAGCAGATTCGAAGCATCCTTCCGGGCGCCAGCGAATGGCGCCACCAACCCGAGCGATGTGCAACAGGAGGCTCCATGAACCTGACGATCAGCGGTCACCACCTCGAAGTAACCCCGGCCCTGCGGAACTACGTGACCACCAAGCTCGATCGCATCACCCGTCACTTTGAGCAAGTCGTCGATATCAAGGTCCTACTGACCGTCGAAAAGCAGAAGGAGAAGGAACGAAGGCAACGCGCCGAATGCAGGATCCACGTGAAGGGCAACGACCTCTTCGCCGAGAGCGCCCACCACGACCTGTATGCCGCCCTGGACGAACTGGTCGACAAGCTGGATCGCCAGGTCTGCCGCCACAAGACACTCGTGCAGTCCCACCACCACGAAGCGCCCAAACGCGTGATGTGACGGAAGGATCCCGCCGCTCATGAACCCCGACGAGGCCCGCTGAATGCGGGCCTCGTCCGTTCAGGTGATTGACGCGGCACCCTGATTTCTGGGGCGCGGGCCCTCCCGCGTGCATAATCCGGTCCAGTTATCATGAACCGCCTTGCGTCCATCCTGCCGCCCGCCCAGGTCCTGGTCGGCGTCGATGCCACCAGCAAGAAGCGGGCGTTCGAGGAAGCCGGGCTGCTGTTCGAAAACCTCCACGGGCTCTCGCGCGCGCTGATCACCGACAGCCTCTTCGCCCGCGAACGCCTGGGGTCCACCGGCCTCGGCCACGGCGTGGCCATCCCGCACGGCCGAATCAAGGGCCTGAAGGCGCCGATGGCGGCGCTGTTCCAGCTGGCCCACGCGATCGGCTTCGACGCCCCCGACGAGCAGCCGGTCAAGCTCCTGATCTTCCTGCTGGTGCCGGAGGCGGCCACCCAGAAGCACCTCGAAATCCTGTCCGAGATCGCCGAGCTGCTGAGCGACGCGCCGCTGCGCGAGCGCATGAAGAACAGCACGGACGCTGTACAGCTGCACCAGCTCATCGCCACCTGGCAGTCCGCCCAGTCGCAGTAAAGAGGTTGTCCCAGGCTTGAAGCCGACCGTCGTCAGCGCCGACGTCCTGTTCGAGGACCACCGCTCCCAGCTCAAATGGGAGTGGGTGGCCGGCCTGGGCGCCTCCGAACGCCGCTTCGACGAGGTGGCGGTGCGGGCCGCCCGTTCGGGCGCCGACCTGGTCGGCTACCTGAACTACATCCATCCCTACCGGGTGCAGATCCTGGGCGCGCGCGAGGTGGCCTATCTCACCAACGCCACGGCGGAAGACTGCGCCCGCCGCATCGCCCGCATCGTGACGCTGGAGCCGCCGGTGCTGGTGCTGACGGACAACCAGACCGCGCCCGAGGCGCTGCTGTCGATGTGCGAGCGGGCCCAGATCCCGATGTTCGCCACCCACGAGCCCTCGGCGTTCGTGATCGACGTGCTGCGGGCGTACCTCTCCAAGCACTTCGCCGAGCGCACGTCGATGCACGGCGTGTTCATGGACATCCTGGGCCTGGGCGTGCTGATCACGGGCGAATCGGGCCTGGGCAAGAGCGAGCTGGGGCTGGAGCTGATCACCCGCGGCAACGGCCTGGTGGCCGACGACGCGGTGGACCTGTACCGCGTCAACCAGACCACCATCGAGGGCCGCTGCCCCGAGCTGCTGCAGAACCTGCTGGAAGTGCGCGGCATCGGCCTGCTGGACATCCGCGCCATCTTCGGCGAGACGGCGGTGCGGCGGAAGATGCGGCTGCGCCTGATCGTGCACCTGGTGCGGCGCGAGACCATGGAGCGCGAGTACGAGCGGCTGCCCTACGAGCCCCTCACGCAGGACGTGCTGGGCGTGCCGGTGCGCAAGGCCGTGATCCCGGTGGTGGCCGGCCGCAACATGGCCGTGCTGGTGGAAGCGGCCGTGCGCAACACCATCCTGCAATTGCGGGGGGTGGACACCTACCAGGAGTTCGTCGAGCGGCACCGCCGCGCGATGGAAAAAGGCGGTTGAGCGTTCGGCGTTGAGCGTTCAGCGGGAAAGACCACGCCAACGCTCAACGCTCAACGCCCAACCTACTTCTGCTTGTTCGGGCAGTTCACCTTGGTGCAGTGCGCGTACAGGCTCAGCGCGTGCTCGGCGATCTCGAAACCCTTGGTCTTGGCGACGGCGTTCTGGCGCTTCTCGATCTCGGCGTCGTAGAACTCCTCGACCCGCCCGCAATCCAGGCAGACCAGGTGGTCGTGGTGGGTGCCTTCGTTGAGCTCGTAGACGGCCTTGCCGCTCTCGAAGTGGCTGCGGGTGAGGATGCCGGCCTGCTCGAACTGGGTCAGCACGCGGTAGACGGTGGCCAGGCCGATGTCCGAGCGTTCCTCCAGCAGCACGCGGAAGACGTCTTCCGCCGTCATGTGCCGCTGGTCTCCCTTCTGGAACACGTCGAGGATCTTCAGCCGGGGCAGTGTGGCCTTGAGCCCGGTGCTCTTGAGTTCGTCGATGTTGGACATGGTGCTGCCGCTACAATGCCCCGATCATATCCCCTGGCCCGTCCCCTGCCTGTCTCATGCTCGTCACGCCCCCGCGCCGGCTGCGCCTCGTGCTCGCCGCCGTGGCCGCCACACTCCTGGCCGGCTGCGGCTCCTACGGCAGCTTCGGCAACCGCCTCGGCACCGCGCTGACCCCCTACAAGGTGGAGGTCGTCCAGGGCAACTTCATCTCGCGCGAGCAAGTGCAGGCGCTGCAGCCCGGAATGAGCCGCGACCAGGTGCGCCAGATCCTGGGCACCCCGCTGGTCACCAGCCTGTTCCACGGCGACCGCTGGGACTACGTCTTCACCCTCCGCCGCCAGGGCGTGGCGCCGCAGCAGCGCCACCTGGCCGTCTTCTTCCAGGGCGACGCCATGGCGCGGGTGGAAGGCGATCCCATGCCCAGCGAAGCCGAATTCGTCTCCACGCTGGACAACCGCCGCAAGGGCAGCAAGGTGCCCAGGCTGGAAGCGACCGAAGAGGAACTGCGCAAGGCCAGCGCGAAGCAGCCGCCCGCCCCGGCGCCCCAGCCGGAGGCACCGGCGGCGGCCGCACCCGCTCCTGCCACGAACTACCCCCCGCTGGAAAGCCCGGCGCGCTGAGAACCGCATGACCAAAGGCACCCAGGCTTTGAAGAAGGTGGCCGTGGCCGGCGCCGAGCAGACTCCCCCAGCCGGTGGCACCGGGCACCGGGTCGCGGTGGCCGGCGCCTCCGGCCGCATGGGCCACATGCTGATCGAGGCGATCCGCGCCAGCGACGACTGCCGCCTCGCCGGCGCGCTGGACATCCCCTCCAGCCCCACCATCGGCAACGACGCCGCGGCCTTCCTGGGCCATGCGAGCGGCGTGCCCGTCACCGCGGAAGTCGCCAAGGGCCTGGAGCACGCCCAGGTGCTGATCGACTTCACCCGCCCCGAAGGCACGCTGGCGCACCTGAAGGCCTGCCGCGAGCGCGGCGTGAAGATGGTGATCGGCACCACCGGCTTCACCGAGGCGCAGAAGGCCGAGATCGAGCAGGCGGCGAAGGACATCGCCATCGTGATGTCGCCCAACATGAGCGTCGGGGTCAACGTCACGCTCAAGCTGCTGGAGATGGCCGCCAAGGCGCTTTCCACCGGCTACGACATCGAGATCATCGAGGCCCACCACCGCCACAAGGTGGATGCGCCTTCGGGCACGGCGCTGAAGATGGGCGAGGTGATCGCCCAGGCGCTCGGGCGCGACCTGAAGCAGTGCGGCGTCTTCGCGCGCGAGGGCGTCACCGGCGAGCGCGATCCGTCCACCATCGGCTTTGCCGCCATCCGCGGCGGCGATATCGTGGGCGACCACACGGTGCTGTTCGCCGGCACCGGCGAGCGCATCGAGATCACGCACAAGTCCGCCAGCCGCGCCACCTATGCCCAGGGCAGCCTGCGGGCGGTGCGCTTCCTGGCCGGCCAGGAGCGCGGCCTGTTCGACATGTTCGACGTGCTCGGGCTGCGCTGACATGGCCTGCCACGGCGTGCGGCGGCGGACCGAATGAGCTTCCTCGATCTCTTCCGCCAGGGCGACGCGGTCACCCAGGTGGTGGCGATCCTGTTGCTGGCCATGTCGGTGTCGAGCTGGGTGGTCATCCTCTGGAAGGGCTGGATGCTGCACCGCGCCAGCGGCGACGTGGCGCGCAGCACGGCCGCCTTCTGGCAGTCCGGCTCGGTGGGCGAGGGGCGGCAGAAGGTCGCCGCGTTCGACCGCGAGGCGCTGGTGCTGCCGCTGATCGCCGCCACCGAGCTGCAGCAGCCCGGCTCGCTGGCCACGGCCGGCGACAAGGCGCAGCAGCTCACCCGGGTGCTGCGCAACGCCCTGCACGACGTGCTGTTCAAGCTGCAGTTCGGCCAGGTGCTGCTGGCGACCGTGGGCTCCACCGCCCCCTTCGTCGGGCTGTTGGGCACCGTCTGGGGCATCTACCACGCGCTCACCGGCATCGCCAACGCCGGCCAGATCACGATCGACAAGGTCTCCGGCCCGGTGGGCGAGGCGCTCATCATGACGGCCGCCGGCCTGGCCGTCGCCATCCCCGCCGTGCTGGGCTACAACATCTTCGGCCGCGTGATCGGCCGCATCGAGGCCGATCTCGAAGGCTTCGCGCGCGACCTGCGCGAGCTGCTGGTGCATCCCGCGGCGCCGGTCGCGGCCCACCACTGAGGCAACCATGGCTTTCGGCCGGCTGGAGCGCACCAAGGGCGAGCCGCCCATGAGCGACATCAACGTCACGCCGCTGGTCGACGTGATGCTGGTGCTGGTGGTGATCTTCATCATCACGGCGCCGCTGCTGGCCAGCTCGATCCGGCTGGACCTGCCGCGCGCCGAAGGCACCCAGCCGGGCGACGCGCCGCGCTTCGTGACGGTGGTGCTGGACCGCACCGGCCAGGCCTTCTTCAACGACCAGCCGGTCGACGCCGCCGGCCTCGAAAGCCGCCTCGGCGCCGCCGCGAAGGAAAACCCCGAAACCGAGATCCAGCTGCGCGCCGACCAGACCGTGCCCTATGGCCGGGTGGTGGAGGTGATGGGCCTGGCCCACAAGGCGGGTTTGAGCCGCATCGGCTTCGTGGCCGAGCCCGCGAAATAGAATTCCCCGACCATGGACGACAAGTACAACCACCTCGCGGTCGAGAAGGCCGCGCAGGACGAATGGACCGCGCGGGACGCCTACCGCGTGACCGAGGACGCGCGCAGGAAGAAGTTCTACGCCTGCTCCATGCTGCCCTACCCGAGCGGCAAGCTGCACATGGGGCACGTGCGCAACTACACGATCAACGACATGTTGACGCGTTACCTGCGCATGAACGGCTACAACGTGCTGATGCCCATGGGCTGGGACGCCTTCGGCCTGCCGGCGGAGAACGCCGCCCTGAAGAACGGCGTGCCGCCCGCGAAGTGGACGTACGAGAACATCGCGTACATGAAGGGCCAGATGCAGGCCATGGGCCTGGCCATCGACTGGTCGCGCGAGATCGCCACGTGCGACCCGAGCTACTACAAGTGGAACCAGTGGCTGTTCCTCAAGATGCTGGAAAAGGGCATCGCCTACCGCAAGACGCAGGTGGTGAACTGGGACCCGGTGGACCAGACGGTGCTGGCCAACGAGCAGGTGATCGACGGCAAGGGCTGGCGCACCGGCGCGGTGGTGGAAAAGCGCGAGATTCCGGGCTACTACCTGAAGATCACCGACTACGCGCAGGAACTGCTGGACTACGTGCAGAAGGACCTGGAAGGCTGGCCCGAGCGCGTGAAGCTGATGCAGGAGAACTGGATCGGCCGCAGCGAGGGCGTGCGCTTCGCCTTCCCGCACTCCATCCGGGGTGAGGACGGCCAGCCGATCGGCGGTGGCCGCATGTACGTCTTCACGACCCGCGCCGACACGATCATGGGCGTGACCTTCTGCGCCGTGGCGCCGGAGCACCCGCTCGCGCTGCACGCCGCGAAGACGAACCCGAAGCTGGCGCAGTTCATCGAGGAGTGCAAGAAGGGCGGCACCACCGAGGCCGAACTGGCCCTGCGCGAGAAGGAAGGCATGCCCACCGGGCTGCAGGTCACGCACCCGATCACGGGCGAGCCGGTGGACCTGTGGGTGGGCAACTACGTGCTCATGGGCTATGGCGACGGCGCCGTGATGGGCGTGCCGGGCCACGACGAGCGCGACTTCGCCTTCGCGCTGAAGTACGGCCTGCCGATCATCCAGGTGATCCACGTCGACGGCCAGACGTACGACTACAAGAAGTGGCACGACTGGTACGCCGACAAGGAAAACGGCGTCACCATCAACTCCGACATCTTCAGCGGCTTCAACTACCAGGACGCCGTGAACGCGGTGGCGCACCACCTGCAGCAGAAGGGCCTGGGCGAGAAGAAGACCACCTGGCGCCTGCGCGACTGGGGCATCAGCCGCCAGCGCTACTGGGGCACGCCGATCCCGATCATCCACTGCG
>NZ_DASSVG010000318.1:0-2132 GCF_035706265.1 Ramlibacter sp.
CGTGGTGCTGGTGTTCCTCGTCATGTACCTGTTCCTGCAGAACGCGCGTGCCACGCTGATCCCGACCATCGCGGTGCCCGTGGTGCTGCTGGGAACCTTCGGCATCCTCGCGGCGTTCGGCTTCTCGATCAACACGCTGACCATGTTCCGCATGGCCTTGTCGATCGGCCTGCTGGTGGACGACGCGATCGTCGTGGTGGAGAACGTCGAGCGCGTGATGTCCGAGGAGGGCCTGTCGCCGCGCGAGGCGACGCGCAAGTCGATGCAGCAGATCACCGGTGCGCTGGTCGCGATCGCGCTGGTGCTGGCCGCGGTGTTCGTGCCGATGGCGTTCTTCGGCGGCTCCATCGGCGTGATCTACCGCCAGTTCTCGATCACGCTGGTGTCGGCCATGGCGCTCTCGGTGCTGGTGGCACTGGTGCTGACGCCGGCGCTGTGCGCGACCATCCTCAAGCCGCTGCCGCCGTCGGGCCACGTCGAGCACAAGGGCTTCTTCAAGTGGTTCAACAAGTGGTTCGACCGCGGCCGCCAGAAGCACGCCAGCGGCCTGGACTCGATGCTGGCGCGCACCGGCCGCTCGATGCTGGTGTACGTCGGCATCGTCGTGGCGATGGGCCTGCTGTTCACGTTCGTTCCGAAATCCTTCCTGCCGAACGAGGACACGGGTTTCATCTTCGGCCAGGTGCAGACGCCGCCCGGCGCCTCGAAGGAGCGCACCTGGGAAGCGCTCGACAAGGCGCAGCAATATCTCAACGAGCACGAGAAGGATTCGATCGACGGCGTGTTCACCGTGAACGGCTTCAACTTCGCCGGCACGGGCCAGAATGCCGGACTGCTGTTCATCAAGCTCAAGGACTGGAGCGAGCGCACCCGGCCCGAGCAGCAGATCGGCCCCCTGCTGGCGCGCGCCAACCAGTTCTTCGCCAGCGTCAAGGACGCCAACATCATCGCGGTGCCGCCGCCCGCCGTCCTCGAGCTCGGCAACACGGCGGGCTTCGACATGATGTTGCAGAACCGCGGCGGTCTGCCGCGCGAGGCGTTCCTCGCGGCGCGCAACCAGCTGCTGGCCGAGGCCGCCAAGGATCCGCGCGTCACGGCGGTGCGTCCCAACGGTGTCGAAGACGCGCCGCAGTTCAAGATCGACATCGACCGCGAGAAGGCCAGCGCGCTCGGCGTGTCGATCGCGGACATCAACCAGACACTGCAGACCGGCTGGGCGTCCACCTACGTCAACGACTTCATCGACCGCGGCCGCGTCAAGCGCGTGTACGTGCAGGGCGAACCGGCGGCGCGCATGCAGCCCGAGGACCTGAATCGCTGGTACGTGCGCAATGCGCACGGCGGCATGGTGCCGTTCTCGGCCTTCGGCCACGGCGAATGGACGTTCGGTGCGCAGAAGCTGACGCGTTACAACGGCGTACCGGCATTCCAGATCCAGGGCGCGCCGGCGCCGGGACACAGCTCGGGCGAAGCCATGGCCGCAATGGAGGAGCTGGTCGCCAAACTACCGCAGGGCATCGGCCTGGAATGGAACGGCCTGTCCTATGAAGAGAAGAAGTCCGGCTCGCAGGCGCCGCTGCTGTACGCGTTGTCGCTGGCCATCGTGTTCCTGTGCCTGGCGGCACTGTACGAGAGCTGGTCGATTCCGCTCACGGTACTGCTGGTGGTGCCGCTCGGCGTGATCGGTGCGGTGATCGCCACGTTGCTGCGCGGCCTCACCAACGACGCCTATTTCCAGGTGGGCCTGCTGGTCACCATCGGACTTGCGGCCAAGAGCGCCATCCTGATCGTGGAGTTCGCCAAGGAGGGCTTCGACCATGGCCACGGTTTGGTCGAATCCGTGGTGCACGCGGCACGGCAGCGCCTGCGACCCATTCTCATGACCTCGCTGGCCTTCATGTCCGGTGTGCTGCCGCTCGCCATCTCCAGCGGCGCGGGTTCCGGTGCGCAGCACGCGGTCGGCACCGGCGTGATCGGCGGCATGCTGTTCTCGACCTTCCTGGCGGTGTTCTTCGTGCCGGTGTTCTTCGTCGTGGTGTTGCGCTATTTCAAGGTGAAGCCGGTCACGATGAAGATCGACGAGCCCACGGCCGACGAGCCGTACGCGAGCACCACGTGAAGCCGATGAGAGT
>NZ_DASSVG010000319.1:0-9909 GCF_035706265.1 Ramlibacter sp.
TGGCAGACATCACGCGGGGCACCAGGCCCTGCTTGTGCATCGCGTCCGACAGCGCCAGCGCGTTCATCACGGTGGCCAGCATGCCCATGTAGTCCGCGGTGGCGCGGTCCATGCCCACGGAGCCGCCGGCCACGCCGCGGAAGATGTTGCCGCCGCCGATCACGACGGGGACTTCCACTCCCATGCGCACGACCTCGGCGACCTCCTCCACCATCCGCACGATGGTCGCGCGGTTGATGCCGAAGGCGTCATCCCCCATCAGGGCCTCCCCCGACAGCTTGAGCAGGATGCGCTTGTGGGCGGGGGTGGGCATGCAGTCGTTCTCCGTGTGATACCAATGATTCTGTCATCAACGCGGCCGCACCGGGCAAGGGTGCGGCCGCGGCTTTGCCGGCGCTTTACGCGGCCTGCTTCGCGGCGGCCACCTGGGCGGCCACTTCGGCGGCGAAGTCGTCCGCCTTCTTCTCGATGCCCTCGCCCACCACGTACAGGGTGAACGCCTTGACCGTGGTGTTGGCGGCCTTGAGCATCTGCTCCACCGTCTGCTTGTCGTTCTTCACGAAGGCCTGGTTCAGCAGCGAGACTTCCTTCAGGTACTTCTGCACCGAGCCCTCGACGCGCTTGGCGACGATCTCGGCGGACTGCACCGGCTTGCCCGCGGCTTCGGCGGCCTTGCGGTCTTCCTCGGCCTTGCCGGCGGCCACGGCGCGTTCCTTCTCGATCAGCTCGGCGGGCACGTCGGCGCTGGACAGGGCCACCGGCTTCATCGCGGCCACGTGCATGGCGACGTCCTTGGCGGCGACGTCGTCACCTTCGTATTCCACGACCACGCCGATGCGGGTGCCGTGCAGGTAGCTGGCCAGCTTGCTGCCGCCCGCGAAGCGCTTGAAGCGGCGGAAGCTCATGTTCTCGCCGATCTTGCCGATCAGGCCCTTGCGCACGTCTTCCAGCGTGGGGCCGAAGGTGTCCTGGCTGTACGGCAGCGCGCCCAGGGCAGCGATGTCGGCGGGGTTGTGCTTGGCGACGAGTTCGGCGGCGGCCCTGGCCAGCGCGATGAAGCTGTCGTTCTTGGTGACGAAGTCGGTTTCGCAGTTGACTTCGATCATGGCGCCGGTGGTGCCTTCGATCGACGCGGCCACCACGCCTTCGGCGGTGATGCGCGAGGCGGCCTTGCCGGCCTTGTTGCCCAGCTTGACGCGCAGGATCTCCTCGGCCTTCTCCATGTCGCCGTTGGCCTCGGTCAGGGCCTTCTTGCACTCCATCATGGGCGCGTCGGTCTTCGCGCGGAGTTCGCCGACCATGCTTGCGGTGATTGCTGCCATTTGATGATTCCTCTGTCTGTCTGTTCAGTTGGGGCCGCCTGCGCAAAGGGGGCTCGAGAGCCCCCTTTTCTTGCAGCCGGCCCGGTGGCTCAGGCGCTCGCGCCTTCCTGCACTTCCACGAATTCGTCGCCGCCTTCGGCGACGGCGCGCTGCACGTCGGCAACGGCGTTGTTCTTGCCTTCCAGGATGGCGTCAGCCATGCCGCGCACGTACAGCGTCACGGCCTTGGCGGAGTCGTCGTTGCCCGGGATCACGTAGTCGATGCCCTCGGGCGAGTGGTTGGAGTCCACCACGCCGATGATCGGGATGCCCAGCTTCTGCGCCTCGGCCACGGCGATCTTGTGGTAGCCCACGTCGATCACGAACAGCGCGTCCGGCAGGGTGTTCATGTCCTGGATGCCGCCGATGTCCTTTTCGAGCTTGTTGATCTCGCGCTGGAACATCAGCTGTTCCTTCTTGGACATGGACTCGAGGCCGGCTTCCTGCTGGGCCTTCATGTCCTTCAGGCGCTTGATGGACGTCTTGACGGTCTTGAAGTTGGTCAGCATGCCGCCCAGCCAGCGCTGGTCGACGAAGGGCATGCCGCAGCGCTGCGCTTCGGCGGAGACGAGTTCGCGCGCCTGGCGCTTGGTGCCCACCATCAGGATGGTGCCGCGGTTGGCGGCCAGCTGCCGGGCGAACTTGGTCGCCTCCTGGAACATGGGCAGCGTCTTTTCCAGGTTGATGATGTGGATCTTGTTGCGATGGCCGAAGATGTACGGGGCCATCTTGGGATTCCAGAAGCGCGTCTGGTGCCCGAAATGGACACCGGCTTCCAGCATTTCGCGCATGGATACGGTCATGGGAGCTCCGAAGGTTGGGTCTAGAATCCGCCCAGAAATCGCAACGCCTGTTGCGACACCTCGAGGGGACGGATCCGCGATTTGCTTCGCTGACGACGAAACGCGCACCTCGCGCGTGCCACCCAGCAAAACCGCGAGATTCTAGCACAGGCCCCTCGTTTCCCGCTTTGCCGCCCCCTGCCGTAGACCCATGCCCCTGCCCGACCTCCACCGCACCCGCGAGCGCCTGCGCCAGGGCGAAACCACCGCCGCCGCAGAGCTTCGGGCCGCCGAGGCGGCAGCCCATTCGGCCGCCAGCACCCACGTCTTCCTGAAGACGCGCTTCGAGGCGGCCGCGGCGGAGGCGGCGCAGGCGTCGCCCGAGGCGCCGCTGGCCGGCCTGGCCGTCTCGATCAAGGACCTGTTCGATTTCGGCGGCGACGTCACCACGGCCGGCTCCCTGGCGCTGGTCGATGCCCGGCCCGCGGCCTCGGATGCCCTGGCGGTCGCGCGCCTGCGCGCCGCCGGCGGCGTGGTGGTGGGCCGCACCAACATGACGGAGTTCGCGTTCTCGGGCGTCGGCGTCAATCCGCACTACGGCACGCCGCCCAACCCCTGCGACGCGCAGACGCCGCGCATCCCGGGCGGCTCCAGCTCCGGCGCCGCCGTGTCGGTGGCCACCGGCGCCGCCTTCATCGGCCTCGGCTCCGACACCGGCGGCTCGATCCGCATCCCCGCCGCCCTGTGCGGCATCGTCGGCTTCAAGAACACGGCGCGGCTCACGCCGCTGGAAGGCGCCTATCCGCTTTCCACCACGCTCGACACGGTCTGCGCCATGACGCGCAGCGTGCGCGACGCCGTGCTGGCGCACGAGATCCTGGCCGCCCGCACCGTGGTGCGCGACGCCGCGCCGCTGGCCGGCTACCGGCTGGCCGTGGCCAGCACGCAGATGCTCGATGGCCTGGATGCCACCGTGGCCCGCGCCTTCGAGCGCACGCTGCGGCGCCTGCGCGACGCCGGCGCCCGCGTCGAGGAGATCCGCCTCGCACAGATCCAGGACCTGGGCTCGATCCAGTCCACCGGCGGCTTCGCGGCCGCCGAGAGCTATGCCTGGCACCGCCAGCTGCTGGCCCAGGAAGGCAGCCGCTACGACCCGCGCGTGCGCCTGCGCATCGAGCGCGGCGCGGCCATGAAGGCCTACGAATACATCGAGCTGCAGCGCGCGCGCAGCGCCTGGGTGCGCGCGGTCGAACAGGCGCTGGCCGGCTTCGACGCCGTGCTGTCGCCGACGGTGCCCATCGTGGCCGCGCCGATCGCCGACGTCGCCCCCGGCAGCGAGCACGACGAGGCCTTCTTCCGCATCAACGCCCTGCTCCTGCGCAACACCAGCGTGGTGAACATGCTGGACGGCTGCGCCATTTCCCTGCCCTGCCATGCACCGGACGAACTCCCGGTCGGCCTCATGGCCTGGCATGGCGCCCTGCACGACGACGCGATCCTGAACCTCGCCATTCAGATCGAGAATCTGCTGAATCCAACGACAACGATCTGAATGAAAGTCGCCATCGTGGGCGCCGGCATCATCGGCGTGACCACAGCGTACGAGCTGGCCGCCGACGGCCATGAAGTCACGGTCTTCGAACGGCACGGCGCCGCCGCGCTCGAAACCAGCTTCGCCAACGCGGGCGTGGTCGCGCCCGGCTACGTCACTCCCTGGGCCGCCCCGGGCATGCCCACCAAGGTGGCGCGCTACCTGTTCAGCCGCCATGCGCCGGTGCGCGTGTGCTGGCCGGTGGCCGCGCACGAACTGAACTGGATGCTGCGCTGGCGCAGCGCATGCAAGCCCGAGACCTACCTGGCCAACCGCGCGCGCCTGCAGCGGCTGGCCTTCTACAGCCGCCACCGGCTGCACCAGGTCACCGAGGACCTGCAGCTCGAATACGACCACAGCCAGGGCTACATGGTGCTGCTGCGGGGCGAGCGCGATCGCAAGCTGGTGCAGCCCGGGCTGCAGCTGCTGCGCGACGGCGGCATCAAGTTCCAGGAGGTGGATGCGGCGCGGGCGCGCGAGCTGGAGCCGGCGCTCAATCCCGACACCGAGTTCGTCGGCGCGGTCTGGCTGCCGGACGACGAGGTCGGCAACTGCCGCCAGTTCGCCCTGCTGCTGAAGAACCAGGCGCAGGCGCTGGGGGCGAAGTTCGAGTTCCACTGCGCCGTGGCGCCGCTGGATCCGGCCCACCCGACCACGCTGCGCATCACGCGCGACAGCGACGCAGTGCCCACCACTTCGGTCCGCTTCGATGCCGTGGTGGTGTGCAGCGGGCTGGCGTCGGCCGCCCTGCTGCGGCCGGTGGGCCTGCGCGTGCCGCTGGCGGCAGTGCACGGCTACTCGATCAGCGCGCCGATCCGCGAGCCGCTGAACGCACCGCGCAGCGGGGTGATGGACGACCGCTACAAGGTGGCGATCTCGCGCCTGGGCAACCGCGTGCGGGTGGCGGGCAGCGCGGAGATCGGCGGCCAGCCCAATCGCAAGCGGCCCGCCGCGATCCGCACCCTCTACAAGGTGCTTCACGACTGGTTTCCGGGCGCCGCGCAACTGGCCAACACCGGCGCCGCCGTGCAGGAGTGGAAGGGCGCGCGCCCGATGCTGCCGGATGGTCCGCCGGTGCTGGGCGCGACCCACGTCCCCGGGGTGTGGATCAACATCGGCCACGGCTCCAGCGGCTGGGCCCTGGCCTGCGGCAGCGCGCGCATCGTTGCCGACCTGATGGCGCAGCGCCTGCCGGAAGTGGACCTGGAGGGGCTGGGCGTCGAGCGGCTGCAGTAGGCTGGCGGTGGAGCGATAGCGAAACCCCAGCGCTTCGCGCATCGCTGGGGTTCCTGGCGCGCTGCGCGCGCCGTCACCACCAGCCTACCTGTCCGGCGCGCAGTTCCGCGTCCGGCTATCCGGCACAATGCGCGCATGCAGCGCGTCATGCCCGACCGCCCCTGGCCCCTGCACGACCTGGCCGCCACGCGGCGGCTCGAGCAGGCCGCGGCGGCCGCCCTGCCCCCGCACACCCTGATGCAGCGCGCCGGCCTCGCCGTCGCGCGGCTGGCATCGGCCATCGCGCCCCATGCGCGCACCGTCTGGATCGCCTGCGGGCCCGGCAACAATGGCGGCGACGGCTTCGAGGCCGCGCTGCACCTGAAGCGCTGGGGCAAGGAGCCCGTCGTCACCTGGCGCGGCGAGGAAGCCCGCGCACCGGAGGACGCGCGCGCGTCGCTGCGGCGCGCGCGCGAGGCCGGCGTCGCCTTCGCCGCCGAGCCGCCGCAGCGCTGGGAGCTCGCCCTCGACGGCCTGCTCGGGATCGGCAGCACCCGCGCGCCCGAAGGCGCGCTGCTGCACGACATCGAGCGCATGAACGCGGCGGACGCACCGGTGCTCGCCATCGACATCCCCTCGGGCCTGCACGCCGAAACCGGGGCGGCGACGGCCTGCGTGCACGCCAGCCACACCCTGAGCCTGCTGGCCCTGAAGCCGGGCCTCTTCACGCTCCAGGGCCGCGACGCGGCCGGCTGCGTGTGGTTCGACGACCTGCAGGTCGATGCGGCAGGCGAGCCTGGCACCGCTACCCTGTCGCCGCCGCCGGCGCGCGCGCTGCGCCCGCACGCCAGCCACAAGGGCAGCTACGGCGACGTCGCCGTGATCGGCGGCGCCCCGGGCATGGCCGGTGCGGCGCTGCTGGCGAGCCGCGCCGCCCTGCACCACGGCGCAGGCCGCGTGTTCGTCGGCTTCCTCGATCCCGACGCCGGTGCGCTCGACGCGCGCCAGCCCGACCTGATGGTGCGACCCTGGGACAGCCTGGGGCTCGCGGAGATGAGCGTCGCCTGCGGTTGCGGCGGCGGCGAAGCGGTGCGCATGGCCTTGCCGCGCGCGCTGGGCGCACGCGCGCTGGTGCTGGATGCCGACGGGTTGAATGCGATCGCCGCGGACGCCCAACTGCAGTCGGCGCTGCAGGCGCGCGGGCACCGCGGCGCGCCCACCGTGCTGACACCGCATCCGCTCGAGGCGGTGCGCCTGCTGGGCGAAGGCACGAAGGCGGTGCAGGCGGACCGCATCGCGGCCGCGCGCGAACTGGCGCGGCGGTTCGCCAGCGTCGTCGTCCTGAAGGGATCGGGCACCGTGATCGCGGCGCCGCACGGCGCCGTGCGGATCAACCCCACCGGCAACGCGCGGCTGGCGATTGCGGGAACCGGCGACGTGCTCGCCGGCTGGATCGCCGCGCGCCTGGCCGTCGGCGAGGACGCCTTCGAGGCAGCGAGTGCGGCGGTGTACCTGCACGGCCTGGCGGCCGACCGCTGGCCGGCCGACCGCCCCCTCACCGCCAGCGCCCTTGCCGTTTCGTAGGCGCTGAGTCGCGCCAGCGCGAAGCCCAGCGATCAGCGAGCGAAGCGTAGCTGGGCTTCCCGCCTCACCCCCGCCCCACGAACGGCATCTTCGTCGCCATCACCGTGTGGAACAGCACGTTGGCTTCCAGCGGCAGGTTGGCCATGTACAGGATCGACTCGCCGACGATCTTCACGTCCATCAGCGGCTCCACGGCGATCTCGCCGTTGGCCTGCGGCACGCCCTTGGCCATGCGCGAGGCGAGGTCGGTCATCGCGTTGCCGATGTCGATCTGCCCCACCGCGATGTTGTAGCGCCGGCCGTCGAGCGACGCGGCCTTGGTGAGCCCCGTGACGGCATGCTTGGTCGCCGTGTAGGCGATCGAATGCGGCCGCGGCGCATGGGCCGAGATCGAGCCGTTGTTGATGATGCGCCCGCCCATCGGGTCCTGCGCCTTCATCACGCGGAAGGCCTGCTGGATGCCGTAGAACATCCCGCTCAGGTTGGTGTCGACCACGCGCTTCCAGTCGGCGGCGACGATGTCCTCCAGCGGCGCCGCGGCCAGGCCCATGCCGGCGTTGTTGAACAGCAGGTCGACGCGGCCGAAGGCCTTCACCGTCTGCTGGAACAGGGCCTCGACCGAGGCTGGATCGGTCACGTCGGTGGGCACCGCGATGGCGCGCCCGGGCGCCTGCGCCGCCACTTCCTCCAGCGGCCCGCTGCGGCGGCCGGCGACGGCCACCTTCCAGCCGCCGCCCAGCAGCGCTTCGGCGGCGGCGCGGCCGATGCCGGTGCCGCCGCCCGTGACGATCGCGACCCGTCCGGCCGCGGCTTGATTGCTTGCCATGCTCGTCCCCTCGGTGAGTGAGCCGGAAAGGTCGCGGGCGACCTCCGGCGTTCGCTAGCGGCGGCTCTTGCGCGCGGTGCGGGCCTTGGCCGCCGCCTTCTTGGCCACGGACTTTACTGCGTCCAGCGGCGACTTCGCCTTCTTGCCGGCGGCCTTCTTGGCGGCGGCGCGCTTGGTGGACGTCTTCGCCGGCACGCCTTCGCGGCCCGGAACGACGCCCTTCTCCTTCATGGCGCGCGCCATGAGCTCGTCGCCCTCGTGCACCAGGCGGAAGTCGATGCGGCGGCCATCCAGGTCCACCCGGCTCACCTGCACGCGCAGGCGCGTGCCGATCGCGTAGCGGATGCCGGTGCGCTCGCCGCGCAGTTCCTGCCGCGCCTCGTCGAACTTGAAGTACTCGCCGCCCAGCTCGGTGATGTGCACCAGCCCTTCCACGTACAGCGCGTCGAGCGTGACGAAAATGCCGAAGGTGGTGACGGCGGTGACCACGCCGGCGTACTCCTCGCCCAGGTGGTCGCGCATGAACTTGCACTTGAGCCAGGCCTCGACGTCGCGGCTGGCCTCGTCGGCGCGGCGCTCATTGGCGCTGCAATGCAGGCCCGCGGCTTCCCAGGCCTGCACCTCGCGCGGATTGGCGTGCGGCTTCTTCGGCTTGTGCAGCAGCTTGCCCTGGCCCGCCAGCCGGCGCGCCAGCTTCTCCTGCGCCTCGCCCGGAGCGGGCAGCACCGGCAGCTGGTAGTGCTCGCCGACCAGGATGGCCTTGATCACCCGGTGCACCAGCAGGTCGGGGTAGCGCCGGATCGGGCTGGTGAAGTGCGTGTAGGCGTCGTAGGCCAGGCCGAAGTGGCCGCTGTTGATCGGCGTGTAGATCGCCTGCTGCATGGAGCGCAGCAGCATGGTGTGGATCTGCTGCGCGTCGGGGCGGTCCTTGGTGGCCTCGGCGATGCGCTGGAAGTCGCCCGGCTTCGGATCGTCGCCGATCGTCATGCCCACGCCGAGCGCCTTGAGGTAGTTGCGCAGCAGCTCCTTCTTCTCCGGCGTCGGGCCTTCGTGCACGCGGTAGAGGCCGGGCTGCTCGGCCTGCTGGATGAAGTCCGCTGCGCAGACGTTCGCGGCCAGCATGGCCTCCTCGATCAGGCGGTGCGCGTCGTTGCGCACGCGCGGCACGATCTGCTCGATGCGGCCGTTCTCGTCGCAGATGATCTGCGTCTCGGTGGTCTCGAAGTCCACCGCGCCGCGGGCGTTGCGAGCCTTGAGCAGCGCGCGGTAGACGTCGTGCAGGTTCAGGAAGTGCGGCACCAGGTCCTTCCGCCGCGTCGCCTCCGGGCCCCGCGTGTTGCCCAGGATCGCCGCCACTTCCGTGTACGTCATGCGGGCGTGGCTGTACATCACGGCGGGATAGAACTGGTAGGCGTGGATGTCGCCGGCGCCCGTGATCAGCATGTCGCACACCATGCACAGGCGCTCCACCTCGGGGTTGAGCGAGCACAGGCCGTTGGAGAGCTTCTCCGGCAGCATCGGGATCACCCGGCGCGGGAAGTAGACGCTGGTGGCGCGCTCGTAGGCGTCGACGTCGATCGCGTTGCCCGTCTCCACGTAGTGGCTCACGTCGGCGATCGCCACCAGCAGGCGCCAGCCCTTGCCGCGGCCCACCTTGGCGGGCTCGCAGTACACGGCGTCGTCGAAGTCGCGCGCGTCCTCGCCGTCGATGGTGACCAGCGGGACGTCGGTGAGGTCGACGCGCCGCCGGCGGTCGGCCGGCCGCACCTTGTCGGGCAGCGAGCGCGCCTGCGCGATGCAGCCTTCGGAGAACTCGTGCGGCACGCCGTACTTGCGCACCGCGATCTCGATCTCCATGCCGGGGTCGTCGATCTCGCCCAGCACTTCCTTCACGCGGCCCACCGGCTGGCCGTAGAGGCTCGGCGGCTCGGTGAGTTCGACCACGACCACCTGGCCGGGCTTGGCCGTGCCGGTCGCGCCCTTGGGGATCAGCACGTCCTGGCCGTAGCGCTTGTCCTCGGGCGCCACCAGCCAGACGCCGCTTTCGTGCAGCAGCCGGCCGATGATCGGATGCGGCGGCCGCTCGATGATCTCCACGACGCGGCCTTCGGGACGGCCTTTGCGGTCGTGGCGCACGATGCGGGCGCGCACGCGGTCGCGGTGCAGCACCGCGCGCATCTCGTTGGGGGGCAGGTAGATGTCGGCCTCGCCGTCGTCGCGCAGCACGTAGCCGTGCCCGTCGCGATGTCCCTGGATCACGCCCTCGATTTCATCGAGGAGGCCGGTGCCGTTGTTTCGCTCTACGTTCTTGATATACAATCTTCTTTTTCCTGAAATGCCCAGGTGGCGGAATTGGTAGACGCACTAGTTTCAGGTACTAGCGGGTAACTCCGTGGAGGTTCGAGTCCTCTCCTGGGCACCAAACGAAGCCGGCCGCAGCCGGCTTTTTTGTTGCCCCCGAGCGGCCTCGAACGTGTCCGTGGAGGTTCGAGTCCTCTCCTGGGCACCAACACACATCATAAGCCGGCCCTGCCGGCTTTGTTGTTTCTG
>NZ_DASSVG010000320.1:0-5900 GCF_035706265.1 Ramlibacter sp.
AGCCCGTAGGACACCATGATCGCGACGCAGACGAACAGCACCGGCCAGGCCGTGGACTTCATGGACACGCCGAGTCCGGCGATGATGTTGGTGCCGTGGCCGGTGGTGGAGGCCTGCGCCACGTGCTGCACGGGGTGGTACTGGGTGCCGGTGTAGTACTCGGTGATCCACACCAGCAGGCCCGTCAGCGCCAGGCCGATCACGCAGGAGCCGAACAGGCGCATCTGGCTGCCGGAGGCGGCGATGGCGTTGTCGGGAACCAGCCACACGGTCACGCCGTAGAAGGCGATCAGCGCCAGCACGCCGGCCACGATCAGGCCCTTGTACAAGGCGGGCATCACGTTCTTCATGCCGGGCGAGGCCTTGACGAAGAAGCAACCGATGATGGAGGCGATGATCGACACGCCGCCCATGGCCAGCGGATAGAGCACCGCGTTCACCGGCGCGGAGGCCACCAGCAGCGCGCCCAGCACCATGGTGGCGATCAGCGTCACGGCGTAGGTCTCGAACAGGTCGGCCGCCATGCCGGCGCAGACGCCCACGTTGTCGCCCACGTTGTCGGCGATCACCGCGGGGTTGCGCGGATCGTCCTCGGGGATGCCGGCTTCCACCTTGCCCACCAGGTCGGCGCCCACGTCGGCGCCCTTGGTGAAGATGCCGCCGCCCAGGCGCGCGAAGATCGAGATCAGGGAGGCGCCGAAAGCGAGGCCGATCAGCGGGGTCAGCAGGTTGCCCAGCCTGACGTCCGGCGTCAGCCGGCCGTTGCCCATGAGGAACCAGGTGAAGGCCGTCACGCCCAGCAGGCCCAGGCCCACCACCAGCATGCCGGTGATGGCGCCGCCGCGGAAGGCGACGTCGAGCGCCGGGCCGATGCCCTTGGTGGCGGCCTGCGCGGTGCGCACGTTGGCGCGCACCGAGACGTTCATGCCGATGAAGCCGCAGGCGCCGGAGAGCACCGCCCCGATGACGAAGCCGACGGCCGTCTGCACGTCGAGGAACACGGCGATGAGGATGGCGAGCACCAAGCCGACGATCGCGATCGTGCGGTATTGGCGGGCCAGGTAGGCAGCTGCGCCGGCCTGCACAGCCGCCGCGATTTCCTGCATGCGGGGGTTGCCCGCGTCCTTTCCGAGGATCCAGCTGCGGGCCCAGAAGCCGTAGACCACGGCTGCCAGACCGCAGACGAGCGCCAGTAGCAGCGCCGAGTTGCCAGTCATCAAAGTTTCTCCTGTCGTTCGCTTCGGTCGTCGAGGGGGTCTCCAACGCCGCGGAGCCCCCGCTGCGTTGCTTCCTCGTGACGCGCCGCGTGACGGCGGGACGATTGGCCAACGCGGGGAATATACAGGTGAAGCCTTTACATAGAAATGACCGTCAGCCGAGAGAGTGGTGACATTGACTAAAATCAGGGTTTCCCCCGAGCGCGCCTCCCCTCCATCCCACCCCAAAGCACACGATGTCCCTGGACCAAGTCACTCCCGGCAAGAACATTCCCGAAGCCTTCAACGTGATCATCGAGATCCCGATGAACGCCGACCCCGTGAAGTACGAGGTGGACAAGGAAACGGGCGCCATCTTCGTCGACCGCTTCATGAGCACGGCGATGCACTACCCCACCAACTACGGCTACGTGCCCAAGACCATCGCCGGCGATGGCGACCCGGTGGACGTGCTGGTCGTCACCCCGGTGCCGCTGATCCCGGGCGTGGTCGTGCCCTGCCGCGCCATCGGCGTGCTGAAGATGCAGGACGAGGCCGGAGACGACGCCAAGGTGCTCGCGGTGCCGATCGACAAGGTGCTGTCGATCTACACCCAGTGGCAGCAACCCGAGGACCTGAACCCGCTGCGCCTGAAGACCATCGCGCACTTCTTCGAGCACTACAAGGACCTCGAGCCCGGCAAGTGGGTCAAGGTGCTGGGCTGGGAAGGCCCGGAGTCCGCGAAGAAGGAAGTGCTGGACGGGATCGAGGCGTACAAGAAGGAGCATCCGGAGGGCTGACCCCCGCCGTCGTTCCGCACGGCGGGAACCCCCACGTCTTTCCCGCGCAGGCGGGAACCCAGCAAAGCGCCGCATCGCGGCGCTTTCTTCTTACCGGACGGCGCGGCGCTCCTCGCGCCGGGCCGGCACTCGTGCGATGCGCACCGGCGCCCCCCCGGTGCGGGCCTGGAAGCGCTGGCGCGCCACCGCGGCATCCATCTCCCGCACGTGCTCCGGCAGCCAGTCCAGCAACTGCAGCGCGAGCCGCTGCACCAGCCTCTGCTTCGCCTCGGCGTCGAGCACGTCGCGCGCGAGCACCGCGCCCACTTCCTCGAACGACCTGAGCACGTTGGCGTGCTCGTCGAGGTGGCAGCGGGCGTTGCCGCCCTCCATCCGCCGCAGGTCGGCGTCCTCCGCGGCGAAGTGCTCGCGCGCGTGCGCCTGCAGGGCCTGCAGCGCCGCGAGCCCGTCTTCGCCCGCGGCGGCGTGCAGCAGCCGCAGGGCGTGGCCCTGCAGCTGCGCGTGCTCCGCATCGAGCGCGGCGTCCCCGAGCTCCATCACTTCGCCGGCACCGCTTCTTCGACCGGTGCGGCCGGCTGCTTCAGCACCCGCACCGCAGAGCGCATCTTGTCGGCGTAGGCCTGCTGCCATTCCACCGATGCGGGCATCTCGAAGTAGCCGCTGCGCGCGCCCATCATCACCTCGGGCTCGCTCACGCCCGGCGCGGGCGTGCCGGCCGCGAAGGCACGCGCCGCCTGCAGCGCGCGCCGGCGCGTGCGCGCGATCATCAGGTCGCCGGGGCCCAGGTGCTCCCTGGCGTGGTCCGTGATCCCGCCCATGCTCTCCGTCACGGCCTGGTCCTGCAGGCCGATGTGGTCGATGCCCGAGTAGATGCGGTTGGTGCGCTGCGCCTCGCGGTCGATCAGCCAGTCGTTGGACTCGTCGGCCACCACGCGGTAGCGCTCCAGCCAGCCCGTGCCGTTGGGGTGGAAATCCGGCTGCGGGCGCGCGCCGGGCAGCGGCTTGCCGTTCTTCAGCGGCTCCATGGTGCTGCGCGGGCCGCCGCTGGCGGTGCGGCGGCGCCAGAAGATCGCCATGGTGTGGGTGTCGTCCAGCGGCACCCAGGCGCGGGCCTGGATGTTGACCGGGAATTCGCCCTGCGGCGTCTGGGTCCAGAACGGGAACATGTAGTTGGCGTAGCGCCAGTACGTGACGCCCGGCTTCACGGCGCGGTAGGCGCCGTAGTTCGTGCCCCAGGGCGTGTCGCGCACGTGGTATTCGGGCGCGCGGTCGCCGGCGGTGTGCTCCAGCGGGTGGCCTTCCGGCACCTCCTCGGGATCCAGGTGGCCGACGTGCAGGAAGCCGAAGTGCGAGGTGTCGATGTCGCCCTCCAGCGCCTGCATCCAGTTGCAGCTGCGCATCATGAACTGGATGTCGACGTCCTTCTCCTCCAGCAGCGTTGCTTCGTACATGGGCAGCGGCGGCGGGTCGTCCTGGCGCGGGCCCATGTAGACCCAGATCACGCCATGGCGGTCCACCGCCTTGTAGGCCTGGGCGCGGACCTTGTCCTTGAAGCACTGGTGCGGCGCCACGCTGGGCATGTCCACGCAATGGCCGTCCACGTCGAACTTCCAGCCGTGGTAGATGCAGCGCAGGCCGTCCTCCTCGTTGCGACCGAGCACCAGCGAGGCGTTGCGGTGCGGGCACATGTGGTCCATCACGCCGACGCGGCCGCTCGAGTCGCGGAAGGCGACCAGCTTCTCGCCCAGCAGCAGCAGGCGCATGGGCGTGCCGTCCGGCTGCAGCTCGCCGGAACGCGCGGCCGGGATCCAGTACTGCCGCATGAAGTTGCCCATCACGGTGCCGGGCCCGACGCGGGTGAGGTCGTGGCTGTCTTGCGGTGTCATCCTTGCTCCATCAGTTTTCGAGTTGTGCCGCGCCCTCGCGCAGCAGGAGGAGGGGATCGACCTTGCCCTGCGGGCCCAGGCCGGCGTAGCCCTCCACGCGGTCGAGGTCCACCAGCACGGCGGCCCCCAGCATGGCGAAGTCGTGCGCGCGCTCGGCGGCCGGCGCGCGCTCGAAGATGCGTTGGCGTTCTTCGGGCACGTCCGTCACGCGGGCGCGGCCCTGGAACTGGTAGGTGGCCTTGGCCTCCTCGTCGCGGTACATCAGCGCGATGCGCGGATTGGCGCGGATCGCCCGGATGAAGCCGCCTTCGGCCCTGCGGATCCACAGCGCCAGCTGGTCGTCGCCGAAGACCTGCACCGAGCCGCGGAAGCTCAGTACCGGCTGGCCCTGCGCATCGACGTGCGCCACCAGCATCGGGTGGCGCTCGACCAGCGCGCGGTCGACGCGCCGGCGCAGCGCCTGCGGCAGCACGAGTGCGATCGCGTCCTTCACAGCGTCTCCGGCACGTAGCCGCTGGCCTTGGCCAGGTGCTCGTAGCGGCGGCGTTCGTTGGCGAGCCAGGCGGAGAGCTGCACGCCGCTCATGGGAAGCGGCGCCATGCCCTGGCCGGCCATCTTCTCCAGTGCCTCCTGCTTGGCGAGCATGGCCGTCACCCCCGCATGCAGGCGCTCCACCATGTCGCGCGGCAGCTTCGCCGGCCCGTACAGCGCGGCGGAGTTCTCGATCACGACGTCGAAGCCCTGTTCCTTGAAGGTGGGCACGTCCGGCACCAGGGGCGAGCGCTTCTCGCCCGAGACGGCCACCAGCTTCAGCTTGCCGGCCTTGTGCTGTGTGGCCAAGGGGCTGGTGCCGGTGATCAGCATCGGCAGCCGGCCCGAGACCACGTCGAGGATGCCGACGCCGCTGTCCTTGTAGTGCACGGGCTTGAGCGGCAAGCCGGTCGCCTGCGCCAGCGCGATCCCGACGAAGTGGGACGAAGAGCCCGCGCCGGGCGCCGCGCCGTAGACCGTGCCGGCGGCCTGCCCCTTGGCCCAGCCCACCAGCTCCTTGAGGTCGCCGGCCTGGGTCATCGGGCCGGTGGCCAGCCCCACGTCGAACAGGCTCACGCCGGCGATCGGCGTGAAGTCCGCGATCGGGTCGTAATCCAGCCTGGTGTAGATGTGCGGGTAGATCGCGAACGGGCTGCTGGTGGAGAACATCAGCGTGCGGCCGTCGGGTGCAGAGCGCTTCAGCTCGTTGAGCGCGACGCGGCCGCCGGCGCCCAGCTTGCTCACCACGATCACGGGCCGGCCCAGCGACTCGCGCAGGTGGTCGGCCAGCAGCCGCGCGGTGAAGTCCATCGAGGAGGCGGCCCCCACCAGGATGGTGACGGGCGCCTGGTCCTGCGCGCGCAGGGCAGGGGCGGCCAGCACGGCGGCGCCGGCGGCCAGGCTGTGGAGGGCGGTGCGACGCTTCATCGTGGGCCTCCCCGTCTCACGCGTCCTGCCGCACGAAGCCGCTGTCGCGTGCCAGGCGCTCGAATTGCGAGCGCTCCTGCGCCAGGGCGGTCGCCAGTTGCGGGGGCGTGGCGTGCCACACCGTCATGGCCTGCTGCGTGAGCTTCTCCACGATGGCGGGGTTGGTCAGCATCGGCGCGATCGCGTCGTGGTAGCGCTTGACCAGGTCGGCCGACATGCCGGCGGGGCCGAACACGCCCGTCGACGTGCTGCTGCTGATCGGAACGCCGGCTTCGGCCAGCGTCGGCACGTCGGGCACCAGGGGCGAGCGCTTGTCGCCCGAGACCGCCAGGATCTTCGTCTTGCCCGCCTTGTGGAACTCGATCTGCGGCTGCAGCCCGGTGATCATGATCGGCAACCGGCCGGCGGCGAGGTCGATCAGGCCGACGCCGCTGTCCTTGTAGGCGACGTGGGTCAGCTTGGTGTGCGTGGCCAGGCCGACCGACAGGCCCAGGAAGTGCGACAGCGAGCCGTTGCCCGGCGCGGAGCCGAACACGGCATCGCCCGGCTTGCGCGCCTTG